>CANQOE010000008.1 GCA_947625315.1 uncultured Bacilli bacterium
AAATGAACTTTCGTAATTTATACTTTAGTTCTAAATAAACTATGGTATTAAGAACTAAAGTATAAATTAACCCACGAATAAAAATATTTTTACATAAAAAGATAACAACTATATTTCCCAAATATCGTCCATTTAAATAAGGATTTTTGGAAAAAGCAACTAAATCAAGCATAGTTGAACCCCATTGCCAATCATCCCCAGAATAAACAAATATTAAACTAATTAAAAATGTTAGAATAACCGTAAAAATTAGCCACTTATGTTTTTTTAGAAAATTCATACTACCGCCTTTCTTTCTTTTTTAATTTTTGCACTTCCCCAATAAATTTAACATTATTATCATAAAATCTTTTAAATCTTTTAGGTTCTTTTAAAATGCGATATAACCATTCTAAATTTAATTTAATAAATATTTTGGGGGCTCTTTTCTTCATTCCACTTAAAACATCAAAAGAACCACCTACGCCTACAAATATGCCTTTATTAAATTGGTCTAAATATTTATAGATTAATTCTTCTTGTTTAGGCATACCTAAAGCTACCAAAACTACATCTGGTTCTTTTTTAAGCATATCTTCAAAAACTTCGGAACTATCATTAGTATAACCATTTTTAGCCCCAACTAAAACAATATTTGGATAACTTTCTTTAATTAATTTTTCCATTGCCGTAATTACTTCTTGTTTAGCACCATATAAATAAACCTTTTTTTGATATTTATTAGCTAATTTAAATAATTCTAAAGCCACATCTACCCCAGGTATTCTTTCTTTAATATCAAAATTGAGCATTTTCCCAGTTTTAACTAAGCCTATTCCATCGGCAATAACATCAACATCTTTATCCATTAACATTTCTAAATAACTATCTTCTTTTTTAGCTAACATAAAAGCTTCAGGATTAGCCGTTATAATAAATTTCTTTTGCTCATTTTTTATAATTTGTTCCAATTTAGTTAAATAAGCTTCTTTACTACCCTTATATAATTTAGCAAATAAATCTAAAAAACTCAATTGACTATTTGCAATTAATTTAAGCCATTTTTGGGTAATATTTTCTTCCCTATATTCTTGAGCAGTTTCTAAAGCCTTTTTTTGCATTTCTTTTAATTTAGTTTTATTTACAATTATATCATTTAATTTTAAAACAAAATCATTTTCGTTTCGATTTTTAATTACATAGCCATTACTTCCATCTTTGATAATGTCAGCTACCCCACTTTTAGTTTCATATGCAATACAAAGAAGTCCATGTCCCATTGCTTCGAGTAGAACCATTGGTAAACCTTCACTTACTGAAGCCATTAAAAAGATTGAACATTTTTGATAATATTTTTCTTGTTCCTGAGGTTCTAAATAACCTAGCAATTCTACTTTTTCTTCCAATTTAAGTTCCTTTATTTTTTGGGCTAATTTTTCTTTTTCTTCGCCATCCCCAATAATATAAAACTTATTTACATTGGGACATTTTGCTACAATATCGATTAATTCATTAACTTTCTTACCCTCATGTAATCTTCCTACACTTAAAACATTTTGCTTACTCAAATCACTAATTTTATAATCTTTATTATTAAGCATATTAGGCATTATCATTATTTTCGTGTGTTTATTCTTTTTTAAAAATTCTTGATAATCTTGAGCTAATGAAGGCGTTAAAGCCATTAAATAATCTATTTTTTGATATTTCTTTTTTAATATATTGATATACTTTTTATTATTGTTATGATGATGGTGTTCTTGAGCAATAGCTATTACCCCATCCTTTTTATATTTCCCTAAAAGTTTACTAAAATCATATCTCGTCGAAATTATTATTTTAGAATCACTATTTTTTATAGTTTTAATAATTAAATATTTCTTTAAAAATAATATTTTAACAGCTTTAAATCCTTCTTTAAAAATATTTATTATATTTTTATTTTTTAAGCTTTGTTTAAACGCTTCTCTATTTGGTTCTCCATTATATAAGTGATATACCTTAACTTCTTTAGCCAATAAATGTTCTTGATTATTCTTTAAATTATAAAAACTAATTATTTCTACTTTATTCGTTTTCGAAAGAGCATTAGAAGTATTAATTATACTGCTTTCAATTCCTCCATAACCTAAATGTAATGCTAAAAAAGTAACTTTATCTTTTAATTTTTCTTCTTTATTAAATTTAACAAAAGCCAAAGCTAAAATCATTGCAAAATAGATTGAGGCATTTGGTCTTCGAAGTAGAGCTCCTGAAAATTCAGCACCAAAAAGTAAAATTGCCGTCAAAATAAGCCATATCATATAATCGCTTTTAAATAAATAATTTAAATTAAATAATAATTTTTTTAGAATAATAACTACATAATATAAGATAAAAATCCAATATAGAGTAAAACCAACATAACCTAAATAATAAAATAATGCGGTAATATCATTTTCTAAATCTAAAGTATTTCCTTTATCTAGATGATTAATTTTGGTAAATTCAAACCCAAACATATGCGAAACTATTCCCTCTTCATCATATATTAATCTCGCACCAATTTTTTTGGTTAATCGAGTATTTGATAAAATAAAGGCATCAACTGCATAATCATATTTTGCCACTACTTTTTCAATACCAAAATTATCAATTAAACCATCTAAATGAAACATCGTATAAACTTCAATATAATATTTTTTAATGTTTTCATCATTTTCAAACTTATTCTTATTATCTTTTTTATTATTTGTAATATTTTCATTATAATTTATTTTATTATTATTATTTTGCGCTTCATTATATTTATTAGCATTATTATAAGTTGGTGAATATCTATATAATCCTATTGCTAAAATAAAGAGTAAAACTCCATATAACACTTTCTTTTTATCTTTAACTTCTAACCAAGCATAAAATATCATTAAACAAGTCAATAATATTAAAGATAAATACGCTGTTTTTGTGGCATTAAAATATAAAGCTAAAAAGACTAAAGCCCCGATTAAATAATACCATTTATTTTTTAAACAATATATAACACTAATTAAACTTAATATAACTAATATAATACTTTGGGTATTTTTATTATAAAACCACCCAATAACTCCATACCAAATACTATCTCCATAAGTATAAACCACACTTTTAGTTAATATAGCTAAAAGTATTGATATAAAAACAATTATAAAAGCTATTATACAACCTTTAACAATTTGTTTTTCATATTTTTTAGCATTATCTAAAAATATCTCTTTAAAAGATAATAACAAAACGGGAACATATAAAAGTCTTGCCATATTTTCCATATCTTCTACAATATTTATATAGCCTTCAATAGAACACCCTATAATATGTCCAATTAAATATAAAAGTACTACTAAACCAAAAAATATATATTTATTTTTATTCTGGGCTTTAATAAAAGAATATAAAAATATCCCTATTAAAATACCAAATCTAAATAACGTAAAAATTATACTTCCAGGTTTATCTAATCTAAAATATGTAATAATATCTAAGATTGGCAAAATTATAATTAATAGCATTAACCAATTGTTTTTTAAATATGTTCCTACTTTTTTCATAGCTTATCCTTTCAATTTAAATAATATTTTAGTAATTATATATAATTTATGAGAATTACAAAAATAAACTAATCTCCTTTTCCAACTTAATGTTTTAAGATATTTATTTTTTCTATAATTAGGAAAATTATTATTTATAAATTTCCAGTAATCATCTAATATCCAACCAACCTTTTTATATGAACAAATAATTCTTCTAAAAGTATCTATTATAATATTATCAATCATCATAAATTCAATTTCTTCTTTAAAACTATCATAAGCTCCTTTAACTTTATAAAAATTAATTAAGCTCTCTATAGCTTCGATAATATCTAAAGATTTTTTTAAATCACAATCCTTCATGATGGAATTATTACGTTCTATATAATAATAACAAAAATCATCAATAAATGCAACTTTATTACACAATAAATATAATTTATTTATCAATCTTAAATCTTCATAATATTTACCAACATCAAATTTTAAATTATTAAAAAGTTCTTTTTTATATATTTTATTACAAGCAGTTTGTTTATTTAAAAGAATTTTTTTATCTTGATAAACATTAACTACTCCGGGATTATAGTTATAATTTTTAATTTCTTCTCCTTTATAATTAACTCTTATATAATTACATAAAGCCATATCACTATTAGTATTTATAAGACAATTATAAAGCTTCTCAACCATATCATCTGTTACATAATCATCACTATCAACAAACATTAAATATTTACCCCTGGCTTTTTTAATTCCAAAATTTCGGGCATCAGATAATCCCCCATTTTTTTTATTAAAGCTCTTAATTAGATTAGGATACTTTTTTTGATAACTATCAATAATAGCTTGGGAATTGTCTATTGACCCATCATTTACAACAATTATTTCCAAATTTTTAAATGTTTGTTTAACTAGCGAATCTAAACATTTCTTTAAATACTTTTCCACATTATATACTGGTACAATAATTGAAACATCAACCATCTTAACTTCCCTTTACTTTCAATAATAAATAAGATATTTTACTTAAATTATAATAATTTAGCAAAATAATTATTTTTCTTTTAAAAGAACTATTCTTATAAACTTTTGCTTTTGTAATATTTTTAATATGTTTATGCACAAAAGCATTTAATTTTTTAATAACCATTTTTTTATCTTTACTCTTTTGTTTTTGGACTCTATTTATAGCATCAATTAAGATATGATTAACAATTAAAGTTTGAGCATCTTCTTCTTTAATGTTTTCTTTTAATATATCTTCTGTTGCTTTAATAATATCTAAATTTTTTAATGATTTTTCATTATTCATAGTTGAATTATCATGTACTATATAATAATATAATGGTTCACTACACATAGAGTAAGTTGGCTTTTTTAAACATAATTTAATAAAAAAATTATAATCTTCATACCATATTCCTTTAATAAAATTAATATCTTCTAATATACTTTTTTTAAAAATCTTATTCCAAAGACATACCGAACTAAAAATAAGATTGCTAAAATTTGTTGCTTTTATTATCTCTTTTGTATTATTTTTTAAAAGCCAAAAATCACATATAACTATATCGGTATTTTCTTTTAAGGCTAAATCCATCATCTTTTGATACATTGTTTTATCGATATAATCATCACTATCAACAAACGTTATGTATTCTCCTATTGCAAGTTTTAAAGCAATATTGCGAGCTTCAGCCTGACCTTTATTTTCTTGTTTAAAATATTTAATTAATTTAGGATATTTAGCTATATAGTTATTAATTATTTTTTCACTATCATCGGTGGAACCATCATTGATAATTATTATTTCCAAATCTTTATATGTTTGATTAACAATAGAATTCAAACATTTATCTAAATAATTTTGGGAATTATAAACTGGCACAATAACACTTAATTTCATTATCTAACCTCCTAAAAATAATTTAATAAACCATTTATAGCTAATCATGCAAATTAATCTTTTTATCTTTTGTTTCCAAGTTTTATTTAATAAATATTTAGCTATATGTTCTTGCTTTAATCTTTTTAAATAATCTTTATTTCGATATATTTTATATCTACTTATAGCCCCGACTGCATAAAAATTTAAAGCTAGAGCTTTAGTATCTTCTTCTATATCTAAATTTTTAATAATATTGATATTTTCTAAAGCTAACTTAAGTACATCATAAACTCTTTTTTCTATCTTTTTAGGATCATTAATAATACTATTTTCTCTTTTAACATAATAATAACCATAAAAATTTAAATAATAAATACTTTTGGTATCTAATAAAATTAAAGGAATTAATCCAAAATCTTCATGATAATAACCCTTTTTAAATTGATATTTGTGTTCTTTATAAAATTTAGCTTGATAACAAAAAGCACAAGCTACTTCAAAATAGCTAAAATTAACTAATTCTTTAAAAGTAACTTCACGACTTTCTTTTAATTTTTCTATATGCTTTACTGCTTTATCGTTTATTACATCAATTATATTAAATTTAACCATTTCATAATTATTATTCCTTAAAACATCATTTAATTTTTCTAATAATTTTTCATCGATATAATCATCACTATCCACAAATAAAAGATAATCTCCAGTTATATATTTTACTCCAAAGTTGCGAGCATCTGATAATCCCCCATTTTCTTTTTTGTAATATTTAAATTTATTTTTATCTTCAATATATTTCTTTATTAAAGCTTCACTATTATCTGTTGAACCATCATTGACAATTATTACTTCATAATTATCATAGCTTTGCTTATTTATACTTTCCAAACATTTTATAATATAATTTTCCACGTTATATACTGGTACTACAATACTAAATTTCATTTTATTTTCTCCTTTTTAGTTTTTTTAAAATAATTTTGGGATTATCTAAAAATCTTTGAAATTTAATAAAATACTTATGACGATTATAATATTTTTTATATTTTTTAGCTCCTTCTATTTCCCCATATTTTTTTATAAAATATCTTTTTTTATTTATAAGTTTTTTTTCGTACTTATCATGCCATGAAGCACTAAAATGATGAATAGTATAAGTATTATCTGTAATATTTATTTCGTTTGTCTTCCAACTTTTAGGGCTAAAATATTCCGATGGATAAATGACAAATTCGCCTAAATTTTGATAAGTATTATTATTTTTTAAATGAAAATAATTTACGTTAATTTCGGTCACAATTTGCGTATTAGGAGTTAAATTCATATTTCCCATTTCATCAACAAAATGTTTATTATCATAATAATCTAATAACTTTTTTAGCCATTTTGAATGTTTAAGAGCTCCAAAAACCGCGGTAAAAGCAAACTCATTATCTTCAAATCCCGTAAAAGCTTTATTATTTAAAAAAACATCCATATTTTTAATTACTTCTAAATCCGTATCAAAATATATACCACCTTCATTATATACTGCATAAAGTCTTACATAATCACTTACAAAAGCATATTTTTTTCTCTCATATGCTTCTTTACAATATATATTGGAATTAATATCAAAATTATTTTCATTCCATTCTTTAATTTCATAATCGGGTAAATACTTTTCCCAAGAAGCAATACATTTTAAAACAAGTTCTGGCTTTGGTCCTTTCCCAAACCAACAATAATGGATTATTTTAGGTATTTTCTCTTTCATTTTTTAATCCTTTCCAATTTTAAAGCTAAATAATTTTTAAAGTTTTGTCTATCACTTTTAGTCGTAATTAATAACGAACTTAAAACTAAACATATAATACTTGTTAAAATGGCTCCTATAATTAAAGTTAACCAAGAATTAATTCCAATTATCTGTTTTAAACCCAATGATAATAAAACTGCCAAAATAATAGTTATTAAATTTTTAATAATATTTTTATAAAAAGTAGTTAATTTTAAATTTATACACTTAGCTCCATACATCGGCAAAAATGTTAAAGACCTAATAATACTAAAGATTACCGTAACTCCTACAATAATAAACATTCTTGGCATAACTCCTTTAGTTAAAAATAACAAAATAAGCGTAATAATAATTGTTAATACTGAATTCATTAACAAGAATAATGAAGAATTTTTTACTTTATTAGTAACCGTAAATATATTCCATAAAGGTTCTAAAGGCATACTAATACTTAATTCACAGGCTACTACACAAGTTAACCAAAATAATAAATTTGCATTTTGGGTAGGTACCCACAAACTATAAAAATCTTTACCATAGACAAAAAGAATTGTAATTGGGATTGAAGAAATAATTCCAATCACTTTTATAGCACTAAGTAGTTGTTTTTTCATTGCTTCATAATCTTTTTTGGCATAATTAATTGTTAATTCAGGCGTAAAAACTGAACAAATAGATCCAAAAGCATTTAAGATTGTATTAGGTATAGTTTTAGCAATACTAATAATCCCCATACTTGTACTTCCAATAAAAATATTTGTTATTAATAAATCTAACCCATTAGATAAAATATTACTTATTTTAGAGATAGTATTCCATATTCCGGAAGCTAATAAAGTTAAAAGATGTTTAACACTAAATAAAGCTTTGGAAATTTTTAATTCTGGTGTTAAAGATTTACTATATCTATAATTACAATACCCCAAATAAGCTGTACTAATTAAAGCCGCTAAACCAACATAATATACAGAAGGTTTAAATAGTAAAAAGGCTAAAAATAAAACTACGACTCTAATTATTTGGGAAAAAATAGTTTTAATACTTGTTAAATATAATTTATTAGTACAAAAAGTAGCTACGGAAAAAGTCGAAGTTAAAATACTAATAATAAAATTAGCAAACATTAAAGAAAATAATATTTTAACATCTAAAATTAAATTAGTAGGAATATTAATAAATTTATCCATGAATATAACAAATACTAAACCAATAATAAATAAAAATACCGAAATAATTAAATTAGCTAATATTACCGAACTATAATATTTATTAGCTTCTTCAATATTATTTTCATGAATTTTAATAGTTATAAATCTAGCTGCCATAGAATTTAAAGCTATAGTTATTATTTGGGCATAACCCACAAAGTCATTAGCTAAACCAACAAAACCATAGGCTTCAACACCAATAGTTTTCGTAATATAAGGAACAAGGAAAAAACTTATACATAAATTAACTGCAAACATTAATCCTTGGGCAAACATATTAATAATAACTTGCTTATTCATCTTTTTTCCTCTTATCTTTAGATTTCAATTCAAATAAAATATTTGTTTTAAGAAGTAAGAACAAAAAGAAAACCATAACTACCATATATAATATAATTGCTACTTTATTATCTCCTAAAACATAAAGAATTGATATTGCCGAAAATAATATATTGATAAAATAAATTATTAACACCGTTTTAGTAGGTGAACTAGTCATTTTAAGTAATTGATGATGTAAATGTTCTTTATCTGGTTTACCAATAGATTCATTTTTTAAAACTCTTCTTAAAATAGCTAATAAAGTATCAAAAATAGGAACAAATAAAATTATTATTGGAATAATTATAGAAGTAATCGTCGCTACTTTATAACCTAAAAGGGCTATAACAGCAATCATAAATCCTAAAAACATACTTCCCGTATCTCCCATAAATATTTTAGCCGGCGGAAAATTATGAAATAAAAATCCTAAAGTACTACCCAACATTATTAAAGCTAAAACAACATCTAAACCACCAAAACGATTTAAAACAAAACCTAAAATTGCTATCGTTAAAAAATATATTGAACTAACACCTGAAGCTAACCCATCAAGCCCATCAATCAAGTTTATCGCATTTATTATGGCAACAATAAAAACTACGGATAAAAACATACTTATAGCTTTAGGAAAAACAATATTTAAACCTAAAATAGTTATATTAGAAAAATATAATTGTCCATATAAAACTACAATTAAACTAGCAATTATCTGACATAAAAACTTAACGCGAGCTCGCATTGGACTAATATCATCAACAATACCAGTTAAAATAATAATAAAACCCCCAATTAAAACACTTAACATTTGGGTTGATACTGTTCCATATAAAATATATCCAAGTAAGAAAGCTAAAAAGATTGCTAACCCCCCTAATCTAGGAATAGGAACTTTATGAACTTTTCTTTCATTAGGAATATCCATAGCATTTATTTTAATAGCAATTTTTTTAACTATATAAACCAATAGAAAACTAGCAACAAATGTTACCAATACTATATTATATATGTTAAAACCATTTACTTCTAAGTTCATTATTAAACCACCTTAAATATATTTTACTAAAAATATTCTTAAAAGTCCATTCTTTTACTTATCTTTATTTATAGTTTTTCCCAAAAATAATTATCTAAACAAAAAAAGTATCCTCTTTTTGAATACTTATTATCTAAAATAATTTATAAATCCATAAGGAATTCTAGCTATTCCTAATATTAACCCAAATGCTGATAAAGTATTGACATCTGCAATATCAGTCTTAATTAATTTATTAACTCCTATTTGTTTTAATAGTTTATCATGTTCTTCACTAGTTTTTCCAAATAAATTTAACATAAACAATTCTAATAAGACTGCCAAAATAAATAAAATCATTCCAAAATACATAATATTAGCATTTATTAGAAAAGAACAAACAACAAACATTGCATAAGAAACTAAAACTAAAAAACTCGATAATTTATGACCCTTAACTACTTTTATTTTTTGCGGGTCAGTTTCTAAAGCTACCCCTAAAGCTATAACAGAAGCATATATATTTGTGCCATCAAATACTTCCCGCGATAATTTAATAGTATTTCTGTTCCAATTATAATGGTCTAAATAATTTCCTTTTTTCTTTATAATATAAGGTTCTTCATTTGTAAGTTTATTAGAAACTTTTTTAGCAATTTCAAAACCAGTTAACTTAGTTAAATTTTCTTCATCTTTAAAAAGATGATGAGCATAAAGCATTATAACATTCATAAACAAAACAAATAAAACGGCAATAACAAAAACAATTTCAATTACAATCCCCATTATAGCACCTCATATGTTGTTCCATCGCGGGTATCATTTAATTTAATCCCTTTAGCTAATAATTCATCTCTTATTTTATCAGCTAAACCATAATCTTTATTTAATTTAGCTTCATTTCTTTTGGCAATCATTTCTTTTATGTATTCTTCATCAACATCTTTTTCGATTATCTTTTTAGTTAAATCTAAACTTAAAACTTTATCAAATTCTCTTATAATTTCTTTTTGGGTAGTTTCATTAACATCTAATTTTAAAACATCATAAACAAGGGTTAAAGCATTCGCCGTATTTAAATCATCACCAATAATTTCTTTAAATTTAGCTATATATTCTTCTTTTAAACTATTATTTATTTCTTCATCTTCTCTTAAACTACTTACTTTTTTTCGTAATTTTTTATAGGTATTACTAGCTAATTCTAAAGCCTCAAAACTGAAAGTTAATTGACTACGATAATGGCTTTGTAAAACCATAAACCGATATGCTAAAGGATCAATATTTTTTTCTTCTAAAGTACTAATTGTTAAAGTATGACCTTTAGATTTACTCATTTTTCCATCGGCACTATTTAAATGTTCTCCGTGAACCCAATATTTACACCAATCATGACCTATATAAGCTTCACTTTGGGCAATTTCATTAGTGTGATGGGGAAAAATATTATCAACACCTCCACAGTGAATATCTAAGTACTCTCCTAAATATTTTAAAGAAATACCCGAACATTCAATATGCCATCCTGGATAACCAACGCCAAAAGGACTATCCCATTTTAAATCTTGATTATCAAATTTTGATTTTGTAAACCATAAAACAAAGTCTGTTTTATTACGTTTATTAACATCTTCTTCCACCGTATCTCTAACTCCACTTATTAAATCTTCGGCTTTCATATTAGTAAGTTTATAATAATCTTTTAATTTAGAAGTATCAAAATAGATATTACCATTAGCTTGATAAGCATAACCAGTATCCAGTAATTTACTAATAATTTTAATATATTCTTCAATATTATCAGTCGCGGGACTTACTACATCCGGTCTTTTAATATTTAATTTTTTTGTATCTCTAAAAAAGGCTTCCGTATAAAATTTTGCAATATCTAAAACCGACTTATGAGCTTCTTTAGCACTCTTAACCATTTTATCTTCGCCTGTATCAGCATCACTACTTAAATGACCAACATCGGTAATATTCATAACTCTTTTGACATTATAACCTAAAAATCTTAAAGTTTTTTCTAATATATCTTCCATTATATAAGTTCTTAAATTTCCAATATGCGCATAACTATAAACAGTTGGCCCACAAGTATACATCTTAACTTCCTTACTATTCCAAGGAATAAATTCCTCAACTTGTTTACTTAAAGTATTATATATTTTCATATCTTCATCACCCATATCTAGATATATTATATTATAAAATAAGCTTAAATGAAAGAAAAACTTATTAAAATAGTTAAATTTTTTTTTAAAGAATTGTCTTATCTATTTCTCTTTCTATTTTATTTTCGTTTATAACTAAAGAAGTTGTAGTTAATAGTAAGGTCGCAATTGCATTAGCATTAATTAAAGAATTAATAACCACTAAATAAGAATCTATAACAGTTGTATCTTTTATATCTTCAAATCTTTCTTGAGCAACATTATATAATTTTTGAAAATTACTTTCTTTGATTCGTTCTAATATGGCTTCATCTCCTCCAGCATTATAAAGGATTTTTTTAATAGGCATAGCTAAAGCTTTTTTAAATATTTTTTGCGCATTATTTTGAGGTTTAAGCTCTTCACTTATTTGATAATAAGCTATTCCACATCCCGGCAAAACATATTCGGCATTTTTTATCGCATTTATGGCATCTTCATAACGCATCTTTTTTTCACGCCGTTCTAAAGTAGTTAAACCACCCACCAAAATCTCCGCCAAACCTTTAGTCAACATGGCTATATTTTGTTCTTTATCTTTTTCTTGTTTTAATTTTTCTATTCTATCCTTTATATAATCATTACTTTCAAAGCTTAAAATAGTTTTATCTTGATTTATAATTATATTATTAAGACTACCTAAACTATCTAAAGTAATATTTTCACATTTATTAACTATGGATTTACCTACAATTGAAGCAATATCTTTTTCTATATCAATTAATTCTTCGCCATAACCTGGCCATTTTAATAACCAAATATTTAAACCATCATCTAAATAATAATTTAAAATTTCTTTAATAAATTCTTCACTATAATCTTTAGCAATTATAACTAATCCGGGATTATTTATCGCCACATAATTAAAAACATCATTTATATCATTTATTCCATCAATAAAATCATTGACAAGCAATACTTTAGGATTAGAAATATTTATTTCTTTTGTATCTTTAAAAAAGAAAGAAGAAGCTAGTATTGTATCGATATAATAGCCTTTTAAATAATTAACTTCATCCCCTCTTTTATTTCCTTCTTTTAAAATAATATTATTGCCTACTTTGGCTTTAACTTCTCTTAAAATATCCCCAATAGCTTCATCATTTCCCGAAATACTGGCAATACTTTTAATATCTTCTGCCAAGGCTTTTCTTTTTTTATTATCTAATTCTTGAACGATATCTTTAACAACAATGTCCATTTCTTTTTTTAAGATAATCGGATTAATGCCTTCTTTAACATATTTTAAACCTTCTAAATATAAAGTTTTTAATAAAACCAAAGTTGTAGTTGTTCCATCCCCCACAAGTTCATTAGTTTTTATCGCGGCTTCTTTAGCTAAAGTTAAAATTGTATCAATTGCAATATCTTCACTAGCAATATTTAAAGCAATTGTAACGCCATCATTGGTAATATAGGGACTAACTTCTGTTTCATTAATTATGACATTACTTCCTTTAGGACCTAAAGTAGTCCCCACTGTATCCCCTAACAAGGTAATAGCTTTAATCATACAATCTTCTAATTCTTTTCCTCTAATAACTTTTTTCATTTTTCCTCCCGCACTTCTATAATATTTTCCCAATATTTTTTGGGCATAAAATTTCTTTGAACCGTTTTATTTTCTCTTTCTTTAATTGCAATTGTTTTAAAGAAAGTTAACCATAAATCTTCATATTTATCTTTACTTAATTTATTATCTTCCATTTTTAATAAATTATCATCTATTATATAATAGTCTTTTTTATCATAAATGGCCATTATGTGTCGTGCCTCATCATGAATAATCCAATATTCTTCTTTAAGTCTTCTTTTAAAATGATTAGCTAGTATTTCTAAACAGTTATTCGTGGCTTTAATTTTAGCATATAATACTTTATTATTTAATTCTTTAAAACGCACAAAACCTTTTAATTTATGAGCTTCACTTCCCACATACTTTTCTAATTTTAAAGCTTCTCTTACACACTTTAAATCTCTTCTTAAAGTTATCGTATCTGGATATTTTAAAGCATTAAGATAAAAATAATACATGATTAATTCTTTATTATTATCATTACTTAAATAAACATAATATAATATTTTTAAAACATTAACCCCTAATTTATTTTTAATTTCTTCTAAAATATTTTTATTTAAACTTAATCTTAAATCTACAACTTCTTCTAATAAACTAGCTTCATAATTTTCTTCTTTAATATTAAAAGGTTTAATTTTATTAGCGATTAAATATTTTAATAATGTGAGTAAATTTAAGAAACCTTCTTGATAAACATATACTCTATCCAAACAAACTCAACTGCTTTCCTATATTTTCTTCTATAATAGGTTTATTATCTAACACTAAATTAGCTTCAATAAATTCTTTTTTTAACATATCTTTATTAATTAAAAATTTATTATCACAGGTAATAAAATATTTAGCCCTTTTCATAACTACTCCCATTCTTTTTAAATCATCAAAATTTAGTTTAAAAACTTTTCGACTTTGAATAATTCTTTTAGCGCTCGTAACGCCAATTCCTGGCACTTTTAAAAGTTCATAATAATTAACTTTATTTATTTCTTTTGGATATTCTTCCAAATGTCTTAAAGCATAATCAGCTTTAGGGTCAATTAACAAATTAAAGTTGGGTTTAGCTTCATCTAATATATCGCTAACTTTTAAATTGTAATAACGCAATAACCAATCAGCTTGATATAACCTATTTTCTCTTTTTAAAGGGGGTTTAACTAAACTAGGTAATAACCTATCTTTATTAACCGGAATATAAGCTGAATAAAAAACTCTTTTTAAATGATAATTTTGATATAAAGAAAAACTTTTTTCCATAATATTTAAATCTGTTTCATTAGTTCCCCCAATAATCATTTGGGTACTTTGACCAGCAGGTACAAAATTTCTATTGCGTTTTTCTTTAACATACTGCATAATTTGAGTTACGTTATCTTCTTTTTTATTTGGAGCGAGTAATTTCAAACCTTCCTTAGTTGGTAATTCAATGTTAGCACTCATCCGATCAACTAAACTTCCTAACTTTTTAACTAAATCTTCTTTAGCACCAGGAATAGCTTTGGCATGAATATAACCATTAAAATGGTATTTAAAGCGCAGTAAACTAATTGTTTCAATTAATAATTTCATTGTATAATCGGCATCTTTAATAATACCCGAACTTAAAAACAAACCTTCAATATAATTTCGACGATAAAAATTAAGAGTTATTTCACATACTTCTTCAGGCGTAAATGTAGCTCTTTGAATATTATTACTTCTTCTATTTAAACAATATTTACAATTAAAAATACAACAGTTGCTCATTAATATTTTTAAAAGAGAAATACATCTTCCATCACTACTAAAAGAATGGCATATTCCACTTATGGATGTATTACCCATGCCATATTTATTTTGACGATTACTTCCCGAAGAAGAACAAGAAGCATCATATTTGGCACTATCGGCTAGAATTCGTAATTTATCTTTTAGTTCCATAAATACCACCTAATATTATTATAGCACATTTGTATGCTTAATAAAACATTTATTCGACTAATTTTTTTGGAAATTTTTAGAAATTAAAAAACACGCAGATATTTCTACATGTTTAAGTTTAGTTTTATCCTATAAATAATATTAAAGAAATGATAAAGAATACAAAGCCTAATACTAAAGTAAGACGGCTTATAAATAATTCAAAGCCTCTTTCTTTCATATTTTGAAATAAGGCATCATTTCCTCCGGTAATTATTTGTCCAGCATCACTTGCTTTATTTCCTTGTAATAAAGCAATCGCAATTAACAAAACTGATACAATTAATAAAATCGTTTCTAACATATTATCTCCTCGCTTGTAATATAGATTATATCACAAACTAATCCTAAAATACAAGACTTTTTTAAAAAATACTAATAAAAATTGTAAGTTCCCATATACATAGTATGAGAAATAAGTATTAAAAATTTATATAATATTTATAT
>CANQOE010000009.1 GCA_947625315.1 uncultured Bacilli bacterium
AGCTTTTTTTATTGAATCATATATACATGGTTCTATTTCGTGTGAATATCCGTCAGAAAAATTTTTTCTATTAAAAAGATCATAATCGCCATTAGATTTGCCAAAGGAAAATCCTAATAATCCATATTTATTTTCTTTTTTTAATAGGGCATAATTATCGTCTATTATATTTATTTCATCATAATTGCAAGGTATATCAACCTTTTTTCTTAAATTAGGGTAACCGTATAACCTCCAACCTACACTAGTAAAATGCCAATCAAATGTAACGCCAATAAACCCTTTTTTTCGTTTACCTTCTACTATTTTCTCCAAGAAAAATATTTGTCTTTCGCTGTCATATTTAATATTCGAATATTCTGCTGGTAAACAATCTTCAAAATTACATTCAAATATATAATCACTGGCACGAGTAACAACTTTTTGTTTAACTCCAAATACTGGTTTTTTATTTTTAAGTTTTGAATAAATTATCATTTCCACATTGCGAGTTAATGCATCTTTTTCAATATAGTCTGAAGTTCTATAGCGCATTTTGCTACGATTTCCATATTCATCACGCATTTGATAAATTCCAACCCCATTTGCCGGTGATATAGTGGTATAATCATAAGTTAGATACTTGGGGTCAATTTTTTCGTTTATTCTTTTATGATACCAAAATCCTATACGGTCTCCACTTTTGGTATGTTTTCTTAACCTTACTGTTCCATCATTTAATTCTTCTATCTCATCACATTTGCCAAAGGGATAAACTTCTTCTAATTTTGAACTGTCAGTTTCTTTTAAATATTTTCTTTTCAATATACCTTTTTTACCATCTTTTTCGGCTGCTACTTCTATACTATAATTGCCTATACTATATTTTAAAATTCGTAATTTTTTGTAGCCTTCAGAGTAATCTAATAGGCATTCACCAGTGCCATTGTATAAACTACAAGTTCCATCTTCCGTTTCACATATATAATAAATTGTTTCATTATATGAATTGCCTTTATATACATAAATATTTCGAAATATAAAGGGAGCAACTTCGGCTAAATTACTATTTATGATACCTTTTAGGATTTTTCCGTCAACCATTTTTTCTTTTACTTTTAATGCCATATTTATAAACATCTCCTTAAAATATTTGTAAGTTATGTTATCATAAAAGGCTAAGGATGTCAAGGCTAACTCCGTTCTTTATGTGTTTAACAAAACTGTTTTTGATTATATTTGGCTTATCAATGGGTTGACCTAATTTAAATACTATTACTGATAAAAAAATGTAAAAATATAATGCTTTAAAATTAAAACAAATTAGTTAGCTTATTTTATTTTTAATACACTTTCAATTAGAGGCATAATATCACCATCTAAAACTTTTTGAGGGTCACTAATTTCCAATTTGGAGCGATGGTCTTTAACTAATTTATAAGGTTCTAATATATAACTTCTTATTTGACTGCCAAAATCAATGGCAGAAGCGGGACCACTGATGGCTTTTATTTCTTCTTCTCTTTTGGCTAGTTCTTGTTGATATAGTTTATTTTGAAGCATTTGCATGGCTACTTCTTTATTGCGTAATTGACTGCGTTCTATTTGGCAAGTTACAACTGTTTTAGTTGGTAAATGGGTAATACGCACTGCCGAATTAGAAGTATTAACCGATTGTCCTCCGGCGCCACTAGAATGATATACATCAATTTTTAAATCTTCTTCATTAATATGTACCTCATCTAGTTTAGAAAAGTAAGGAGTAACAGATACAGAAGCAAAAGAAGTATGGCGGCGTTTATTAGCATCAAAGGGGGAGATACGCACCAAACGATGGGTTCCTTGTTCACATTTTAAATAACCATAAGCATATTCGCCTTCAATAAATAAAGTAACGGATTTAAGGCCGGCTTCATCGCCTGCTTGATAATCAATAACCTTATATTTATAATTATTTTGTTCTAAGAAGTGCTTATACATTCTGAGTAACATACTAGCCCAATCGCAAGATTCAGTACCACCAGCCCCAGGATGAATTTCTAGATAACAAGCCGAATTATCATACTTACCATTTAAAAGTGTATTAATTTCTAATTCTTCTATTTCTTTGGTTAAATTGTTTATTTCAGTTTCATTAATATCTTCTAATTCACTTAGTTCTAAAGATAAATTTAAACTATCTAATAAAGAATTATATTTTTGAATGATTTTATTTATGTTGCTCAATTTTTGATTAGTAGTATTAGCTTCTTCAATGTTAGACCAAAAATTGGGGTCATTAGTTTTATGAGTTAATTCTTCTTTTTCATTTATTAATTTGGAGATGTCAAAGAGACCTCCCAATGTCTAAAAGTCTTTCTTTTAAAGTATTTAATATTTGTTTAATTTCTTTTTTATCCATAATATCCTCCGTATCCTCGTATCATCTTCAGCATCATAATCATAATTATTTGGTTTTCTTATCTATTATTATATAATAAAAGTTAATATTTTACTAGTATTATTAAATTTAAAAAGCTATTAACGCTTGGTTAATAACTTATAGTTTTAAAGTTCTGGTTATATGAATAGGAACTAATTTAAGTAATCCTAAACATTTCCATAAACTTTGAGCTAATTCTTCATTAGCTAGATTGGGAGTTTTTTCTTTTAAGATTTGGTATGTTGATTCAAAATCTTGAGTATTAAAATGTAAATAAATATATAATAAGGTTGATATAATTTCGATGGCATCTTTTTTAATTAAAATGTTTTCTAAAAAATAAGAAGAATAATCGATAGTTTTAATTTCATTAGTACTAAATAGATTAGCTAAAGTAGCATCACCATTAGTATTGTATTCTTGATAAAAATCGAAAACTGCTTTACTTTTGGAATCTATATCTGTTAAATTATTGGCAATAACATCAGATTTTAAATTATTAGTTAAATCGAATTTAAGAGATTCGCGTTTATTTAAAAGATAATCTACTAAATAAATTAAGCTTTGCATTTTTAGATGAATGGTTTTTTCACCATCTTCTTGAATATTTTTAGATAAGGGATTATATAATTCACTTAAATATTCATTATATAATGCTAGCATTTTACGAGGAGTATAACCTAATTTTTGAGTTTTTAAATTATTATAGCCTTTTTCAAGTATTTGCAAATCTTGAGGAATAATACTATTTAATAAATCTTGAATTATTGTTTCTTTATTTTCTTTAGTAAATCCCCAGATTAAACATGGACTTTGATAATTGTTGGCTTTAGTTATATTATATTTAGCTAAAGGTTGGCCAATTTGTTTTTCCTTATATTTAATATTAGCTATAACATTTTTTAAAATATTAATTATTTTCTCTTTTTCAGTTAAAGATATATTTTGGTATATATTTCCTACGGTTAAATATAAAAACTCATTACCATTATATCTTATTTGGAAATCTAATAATTCAAAATTTTCTAAATTAAACATTCCTTTTATTTCATTAGAATTAGTAATAATAGATATTTGATTTTTAAATTTAGCTTTTAGTTGATAGGCTAGAAAAACTAAATCTTGATAGTTAGTATTATAAATCATTTAACATTTCTCCTTTTTCATAATATTATATTTTATATAAAAATAACTTTTTTAGCAAGAGTTTTTAGATAATTTTTTTAAATTTTGGTTAATATTAAATATATAAGAATATTTTTAAAAATAAATAATAAAAATTAAAAGGAGGTTATTATGAAGTGTAAAGTATATATAAAAAGTATTCTTTTACCATTAATACCAGGGGGAATAGTAGGTTTTATAACTAGTAAGTTTATGAATTATGAAATGTTAATTAAGCCAGTATTAGCTCCACCCGCAATAGTTTTTCCAATAGTTTGGTCAATTCTTTATATATTGATGGGTATTAGTTATGGAATGCTGGTTATTAGGGGATTAAATACTAGTGAAATTAAGAAATTATATTATGGGCAATTAATTGTCAATCTATTATGGCCAGTGATATTCTTTGTTTTTAAATTAAGATTTTTAGCTTTAATATGGATTATATTATTAGTTTATTTGGTTTATAAAATGGTTAAAGTTTTTTATCATTTAAAAAAAGAAGCTGGTTTAATCCAAATACCTTATTTAATATGGGTATTGTTTGCAACTTATCTAAATTTGTTTTTCTATATCTTAAATAAATAAAATAAATGTTTATTAGAAATCTTTTAAAGAGGTTTCTTTTTCTTTAATTGACGAATATATTTAGAAAAACTATCATCAAACTCAATAGTTCCATAATCGTGAATACTTTGAATTAGATTATCATTTTGATCTAAATAAGTTAGCCATTTATCAGGTTCAGTAGCCACCTTTAGAGAAAGCAGATCATTTATGCGGGCATTTATTAAAGAGTTAATTGCTCTAGTAGATGATTTAATTATATCTTCTTTTTGGTCAATTAAAAGAACAAAATAAGAGTCAATATTTAAAGCCTTTTTTATTTCTTTTATCATATATTCTATAGATAAGTAAGGAAAAGGAATATTATTAAATAAATTTGGTTGCATATTTTTAGTAGTATAATTAATATAGGAAGTATAATAGATTTCTTTATTTTCTTTTAATCTTTTTAAAAGTTCTGAATAATTTTCGATATTAGAAATTTGAGGATTTTTAATGTATTCATTAATTTGTTTAATAAGATTAGCAAAGCGAGCATTTAATAACTCGGGTGAATATAACTTTTGAGCTTTTGCCAAAATATTATATATAATATTAGAAATTAAATAATCCTTGCTTAAAATATCAATCATTGTTAAACTTAAATTTTTAGAGACCAAAAAATCTTTAGGAAAGCCAAAAGAATCTAAATAAATTGCCATAGGCGAATTCTTATTGATTGTAATGGGATAAGCTTCTTCTAAGGATTTTAAAAATTTAGTGCGTTCTTCACTATTAAACCCATAGATAAATTGATGGCGACTTTGGCCCATTATTTCTTGTTTTAGATGCTCCATAAAATCATTCCTTTCTAATGTTTTTTTAAATGACTACTTAAAACTAATTCTTCGATATCATTTTGGGAAGCTTGGTTTATATGCAAGTCATATAATTGATTATAAGAAGTATATATAGCCGGATAATTTTGACATGTCATATCATCACCAATGTTGATATCTGTAAAGATAGTAGCATCTTTTACGCCATATATATCTTTAGCAATTGTTAAAATAATAGTATCATTTTTTTCTTTGAGATAAAAGTGATTTTCACCTTGATAGTATTTATCAATTGTTGTAATTTTAGAATCATTTAAGCTAAGACATAAATCACGAAATATTTTATATAAACCATTTTGATCATCTTTTGTAAAGGTAAAATCGATAATATTGTACTTTTTATCAGGATTATCTGGGTTATTTAAACAAAAAGCTCTTAAACCATAGTTAGGGAAACCGTTGTTACCAATAATATATAGTTTTAAAAATTGGGTTATTTTGTTATCTTTTTTGTTGATGATAAAGAATCCTGGTCCTAAATAAGATTCATCATATAATATATAATTTGCCATACATATACCCTCCTTAAAGTGTTAGTTTTATTTATTTTCTATTATTTTAGTTTCGATTATTAATTTATCAAAATCCGAAATATAATTTTTATCTTGAATAACTTTATATTTTGCGTATTCACTTTCCGCTTTTTTAATGGCTTGTTTATGGGAAATATTTCCTTTGCCTTCTAGTATTTCATAATGAAAAACATTTAGAGCATTTTCAATTTCATTTTTCCAATCATTCATATACATCGGAATATTTCTTTGGCATTATTTTCTGCAATATTTAAAAATATTTTTCTTACTTTCATTTAAATAATTTTTAGCAATAGTTATATCAGATTTTAAAATTTTACCATCGGGTGATTTTTCCCAAGTTGTAAGACCCATATTTTCTTTTGTCGAATCAACTCTATTATAAACTATTTACGCGGCAGTTTGACCAGTTATTGCATAATGAAATTTATTTTGGATTGTTTTATAAAATTCTATGGCTGTATCACTATTTTTGTCATAATCTAGGGAACATTCGGCAAAAATATCAGTTACTTTTTGGTAAAACATTCTTTCACTAGCACGAATTAGTTTTATTCTTTCAAGTAATCTTTGAAAATATTCTTGAGATTTTTGAGCTTTCATAAATCTTTCATCGTTTAAAGCAAAACCTTGAACCATATAATCTTTAATTATTTTATTAGCCCAAGTTCTAAATTTAATGGCTTTTTTAGAATTTACTCTAAAACCTATAGAGATAATCATATCTAAATTATAATATGGATAAATTCTTTTAACTTTACGATTGCCTTCATTTTGAACTTGTGCAATTTTTGCACAAGTTGAATTTTCGCTTAATTCTTCATCATTATATATATTATTAATATGTCTTATGATACCACTTCTATCAATATTAAAAAGAGTAGCTAGAGCCTCGGTATTTAGCCAAACATCTTCATTTTGAAGGATTACTTCTATTTTAGTATTTCCTTCTTCATCGTTATAAAATAAAATGTTGTTTTCATTACCAATTAATTTATTATTCATCTTGAAACCTCCCCTTAAAAATAACTTAATAAACATCTAAGAATATTATACTATTTTTTGGGTTATTTAACAACTTTTTTGGTTAGTTAATTGAGTATTTTATTTTTATTTATTAATTTTAAAAAGAATGTTAATAACTATATTTTTATTAACATCCATTATTTTAAATAATCAAACTTTAATATTTTTGTCATAATTTCTAAATGCTTCTACAATCTAATAATTATAAGAATTTTTAATTTATTATTTTATCTTTTTAGTATACTTTATTTAACGAACCAATTCTTTATATGTCTCACTATTTTTTATTAAATCCTTATGGTTACCTATACATTCAATTTTACCATTTTTTAAAACAATAAGATTATCGGCAGCTTTCATTAACTCTTTATTATGAGTAATAATTATTAAAGTATGGTCAGTTTTTAAATCATCTAATAAATTTATTATCTTATTAGTTGTATTGGGATCTAAAGAAGAAGTAACTTCATCTAATAATATTATTTCCGAGGTTGTTAGAAGGGCTCTAGCTAAAGATAATAATTGTTTTTGCCCACCGCTTATATTATACGCATCTTTTTTTAAAACTGTATTGTATCCATTTGGCAATGACATTATAAAATCATGAATTCCAGCTCGTTTGCAAGCATCAATTTGTCTTTTTTTATTAGAATCTATTAATGATAAATTAGCCCTGATGCTCATATCAAAAATGAAAGTTTTTTGGTTTACTATACTAATATTTGAATAATAAACATCTTTTGAGTATTCATAAATGTTTATTTTATCAATTAGTATTTTACCTTTGTCAACTTTATATAATCTTAAAAGAAGATTAAATATTGTGGTTTTTCCGGCACCTGTTTGACCAACTATTGTTGTTATTTGATTGGGCTTAGCTACAAATGAAATATTATTTAATGTTGGCATTCCATTATATTTAAAAGATACATTATTAAATTCAACTAGCCCATTAATATCATCATTATTTACTGTTCCATTAAGTATTAAAGATTTATTTTTATAATTAATTATGTCATTAACCCTATATAATGAAACAGATTCTTCTCTAATAGATACATCAAAGCCCATTATATCATTAATTGAATCTTTAGCTTTATCATAGTAAGAAATTAATAATAAAAATATTGAAATTTGCAATTTATTTTTTATAAGAAAGATAATTAAAATAACGTATAAAACTATTTTGCCAAAATCAATAATTAAACTTAATAAAGTATTTCTTATAAAATAATATTTTCTTTTTAGAAAATAACTTTCTTTCCACTTTTTTCTATATCCATCTAATTTATTGTTTAATTTATCCCCAAAACCAAAACTTTTAATATCTTTAAGGCCTGTTAAAATTTGTTGAAGTATTCCTGTTATTTTATCTGCATAGTGCATTTGCTTTTTTAAGTAGTATGTGTTTTTGGCATTACATTGTTTAGCAAAATTATAATATATTATGTCTATTAAAATCACGTAAAAAGCCACTAAAATACTTTGCTTGGCAAAAACAAGATATATAACAAATAATTTTATGAATTCAATAAATAATTCTATTATAAAAGAAGGAATTTCTGCAATATTAATAATATCGGTGTTTGATGAATTTATGATTTTCCCCACAGATATCTTTTTATAATATTCTTCATCATAATTATATATACTATTTACTAAAGTATTATGGACATCTACGTAAGTTTCTTTAAAAAAATTAGCATAACACCAATTGGTACAATATGAGCCTAGTTTATTAACTAAATATGTTAATCCTAGCATAGCTGCGAAAAAAAGAGACATATAATAAAGTCTATTAGTTAAATTTTCTACTATCAGCGAGGCAAAAAATGGTACTAATAAACTTAACAACACATTAATTAAATCAACAATTATAAATATTATTAAATACTTATTTTTAAATTTTACTAAAGAAAAATAATCTTTTGTTATTTTAATATTTCTTATAAACATATACTTCACCAATATAATTATAGAACATTGAAAAGCATATTTCTTTACATTTTAAATATTAAAATTGTTAAGATTATTTTATAGGTAAATATATATAACAACCATCGTTATTGTATAATTCTATCTTAAGAGAATTTTTAATATTATAATTAGTAGAAGGTAGCCATTGCTTAGTTATTTTTTCTTCAAGATTTACTATATCTTTTTGGTCTCTTGATAATAAATTAAATACTACATATTCATTTTTATCTATTATGTATTTTTCTAAATTTTGATAATACTCTGGTGATCCTAAATAATAATGATATAATTCATTACTTTTAAAAAATATGCCATACATTCCTGCTGCATTAAATTTTTTGTAATATCCATTTATTTTTACTCTTTTATATAATTGTCTTATTTTGTATAATAAATCTGAATGTTCTTTGGCCGTAATATGATAACAATATAAAGATATAGGGTTCAGTTTATTTATTTCATAATCAAAGTTATAATCATTTTTTACATATTCAAAGTTTATTATTGGTATTATTTTATATTTACCTAACCCTTTTCGACATTCAGTAGGAGTTATATTAAATTGTTTTTTAAATGCTCTATTAAAAGAAGAAGCAGAATTATATTGATATTTAAAAGCAATATCAATTATTTTTAAATTCGTATTCTTTAATTCTTCAAATGCTTTACTTAATCTTCTTTTCTTTATATATTCGATGATTGTCATATTTGTTAAAAACATAAAAATTCTCTCAAGAATAAATATATTAGTGTTGGTTATTTTGCTTAGTTCATTATAATCTATTTCATTATTAAGATTTTTTTCAATATAATAAATCATTTTATTTAAATTATCAAAATTCATTATACAAAACCTCCTACATTATCTCTTGTCATAATGCCTGTTAATCGATATAAATTTTTATTTTCTTCATTTACCAATTTATATTGGTTTTTGTTTATATTCGATCATATATATTGGGCTTTTGGTATTTAAAGTTCGAAGATAATATCTTTCTTTTATAATTTAATTTTCTTTATTCAAAAATAGAATATATTTCTTCTTGATACCATTTTTTAGTAATTTGTAGTCTTCGTTTATATCTTTCAATAATCTAATTATTACTTCAACTAGGAAATACATCTTTTAACTGAAAAAAGGGAATTCAATTATCCATATAAATTTATTTTATATTATATATTTTATATTTTATTTATTAATTTGTCAATATAATACTTTAGGCTTTTTAAACTTAATTAAGTCAATAAAAAGTTAAAATAACAGATCGTAACTATATAATGGATTAACTCTCTCAAATAGTAATTAAATGAAGTAGAAAAATTCAAAAATAGTTAAATTATGGATATTTATAGTATTAATTCTTGTTTTTTCTACTTTCAATTTAAATATATTACAGTTTTTATAATAAGATTGTAATTTTTTCAATATACCTATTAAGATTTATTTAATGTATATTCTTTGATTAAATTAACTTGTGGATTGTATATCCATAGATATGCTACCTTCCCTACAAATGGTTTAAACATATCTTCTGATATTTTTATGGCTTTTGTTATCTCATTATTGGTACACAATGTGATGTGCGGTTTATAAATCTTATTTTTTCTATTTTCTAATCTGAATTTATTTAAACCACTATCAAATAAATCTTTGATTTTTTTTAAATCATTTTTATTAAATGGTTCTATATATAGCGTCTTATTATCAAAATTATTCAAATTTTTCAATTCTATATTAAATGTTTTAATATCATTTATTATTTTATCAACATATTTAATAAATAATTCTTCAGAATCACAATTATATAAATCAATAGTAATATGAGGTCGCCAATTTTTTTCAGTATCAATAATATTTTTTTCTTTTAATATATTTTTAATATTTTGAATAATGGTTTCAGTATGTTTATCAAAGCCTAATTGTAATACATAATCATACTTCTTATTCTTTTTTGAAATAATTTCAGTAGTTACTTTAGCTGTATTCATTTTTACCCCCTTTACTATTTAGTATGTGTAATGTTTTATCTCTACTATTTTTTTCTTTTAATTAATTAATGTTTGTAAAGAAAAATGGCATCGAGAAGTGCACAAACATTCATCCATTCCTCATTAGTGGTTAAAAAGCCTATAAAAGGATCTGGAGCATCCATATCATATATGGCACTATAAATCTTTTTCTTTAAATCTTGGTCATTTTGATTATCAGTATAAACAATATAATTTTTGTTATTAGTTATATTTTTAAATGTCATTATTACGTAATATTCTTTTACTATTTCTTGGTTAATTATTCCATAAATAATATTATTTATCTCATTATTATTATTTTCCTCATAATCTACAATTGAATTTAAAAAGTTTGACATTTCTAATCTTTCACAAGGTTCATTGTAAAAATTATAAAATCTTTTATGCTCATGTTCTTGATTTTTTGGAAGCTTATAATATATTCTTACATCTTTTGCTTCCATTAGAGAATTTTCCTTTCAGAATCAATAATTTGTGGGCGATATGATGTAGGTTTTATATTATGGCAACTTTGTAATGTTACTGAACCGCATGTGAAAGAAATCGGAAAATTAGCATCTATAGGTAATTGGCAATATTTTTCAAAAAATCGTTTTTTACTTGCATAGGTATCTGGTTGGGGAAAATAATCTATTTTAAATTGATTTAATCCAATTTGCTCTATCTTTTCTTCCTGATACTCCATATACATATATTCTAAACAATGGATGCCATCATTAGATTTATTACATTGTTTCCCATTTTCTAATAATGTCCCTTTTCCTAGAAAAAGCCATTTCTTTTTTTTATCATCAAGGTAAACTCCACCAACTTCTAAATCGGCGTATTTAATTGCAGATGTTTTTTTGGCTTCTGGTTGTTCTGATTTAACATGCTCATATGTTCCCTCTTTATCTCGGTCAATTATATTTTCGTTTTCTTTATTTAAAAAATCAATTGCTGTCTCAATAGCTTGGCCAATTTTTTTCATATCTGAATAAGTAAATTGGTTCTTATCATTACCACTAAATTCAATTATAGCATCTTTATAAACTTCTCCATTATAATATGGACATCTTTCTGGTTTCCATATGTTTATAACAGTAGTATTATCAGATAATTTTATATTAATGCCTTTTTTGTAATATCCATTAAAACCACTTCCAGCTATATTAGTAATAACTGCATCATATTGACTGCTTAACATTTATATACACTCCTTTAATCTTTTATTAAAAATGTTTGGTTGATTAGAAACATGATTTTCTATATAATCATTAATCTATATTTATAGTAGTTAAATAAATTATGTCAAATATTTCTAACGTTTCTTCTAAATTTGTGTGTGCTTATTTTCTAAAATGCAATAGCAAAATGAAAAAATTTCAACATTCATTTGATATCTTAATTATATATTTTTTTTATTGTTCAGTCAATTTATTTTCATTAACTTGTTTTTGAAATAACTCTAAATCCTTAAGATTTCTATTATCTTTTAATGTTTCCATTTGTCTTCTTGCTGAGTTATTAAGTTTTACTAACCTCTCACTTTGTGGTACTTTTTCTTCAATTAATTCTGCATTTGTATTTTGTAAATTATTTAATATTACTAAATGAAGTAAGTCTGTATAATCTCTTATATTTCAATATTTAGCAAGCTTTGGATTACTCTCTCTCCACTCTTTGCTGTCATTCCAAATAATGCAACATTTAAAACATCAGCTTCTTCAGCATAGACGAGTTGCTTTTGTTTTTCGGTTAAAGTTGGAACTATGCATTTTTTTATGGCATCTGTATGAACAACATAATTTACTTTTGATAAAAGCCTAGTAGCACTCCATTCTATTTTATTTTGATAAGCTTCATTAGTTTTTAATCTTTCGAATTCCGTGATTAAATATAATTTAAATTCTGGTGATAGCCAACTTGCAAATTCAAAAGCTATATCTGGATGAGCAAAAGTGCCTTTACTATATTTTCCACTACTGGGTATAATTCCAATTGCATTAAAATTTTTCTTTCATCTATTAGGAGTCATAGTAAATCGGTTATAAGGGACTTCATTGATTTTAATTCTGTGAGATTCCACGGAATTAAAATTTTCATTATTAATTTCTTCCCATAAGCTATAAAAATCAAAAGAATTTTTGCTAGACATCCAATTTCTTATTACTCCAGAAGGGTCTTCAGGATTTGCGTATTTTGCTAAATCGGTTAAAGAAATATAATTAACATTCCCAACTAGCAATATTCCAATTTTATTTTCTTTTACAATAATTTCGGTTGTTACTATATCTGTTTCATTTTAATCCCCCTTCCCACTTTCATCGCTTTTATCTAGCATTCTTCAATAACTTTATTTTAAAATTGCTTGCTTTTATTTTTTGGCGTTTAATAATATAGGTAATTTTTTTACCAAGATTTGATTAACTTGCTGTTTATTCACTCTTTGAAACATATAGTCCTCTAAACAAGACAATTTATACTCTAATAATTTAATATTATGACCATAATAATATCCATTAGAATTTATTTTCTTTTTCATCTCATCAACTTTATTTTGTAAACAAAATATTTCATATTCTAATTCTTCTTCTGTTTTGTCTTCCAAATTTCCTAATTTTAATAGCCAGTTTGCATTAAGTATTTCATAAATTAAATGTTTATTACCCTTTTTGTATTTAGATATATTTATGTAATCATCATCACTGTATTCTCCAAGTAAATTAAATCGCGCATAAAATGAAACTAAACTCGGTCTATACGAATATATCATTTTCTTTATATCTTTTACTTGAACATCTATACTTTTAATGTTAATTAACTCAGCATTCATTTTTTGAACATGATACCATATCATTGCAGACATTTTATGGCTAAATTGTGGCATTTGTTCTAATTTATATTGTTCAACTTTTTTCTTCCTATTTATAATAATCACTTATATCCCCCACACTTTCAAAGCGCATATTATTTATAACCATATTTTAAAATATATTTTATATAATCATTAAATTTTTCCTTTTTTATGGGCTATTTACCACAACAATTTTTGTATTTCTTACCACTGCCACAAGGACATGGATCATTTCTACCTATTTTGTTAACTCTTTTTGGAGCAGCATGTTCTTTTTCTTTACCATCATTAGCTTGACCTTCTAGAGTTTGTTTTCTCGTAATGTTTTGTCTAATCTCGGCATTTAGTAAGAATGTAGCTATTTGATTATCAATCCGATTTAAGAATTCTTCAAATAATTCAAAACCTTCCATAGTATAAGCTTGAACAGGATTAACTTGGCCATAACCTCTTAAACCTATTCCTTCTTTTAAATGTTCCATTGCAGACATATGATCTACCCAGTTAGAATCAATTACTCTTAAAGTTATAGCTTTTTCAAAGTCATCTTTAACGGGAATATCTTTAATTTTGTTTTCATAATCTTCAATTACTAAATCAGTAATATATTTAACTGTATCATCATCATTTTTATCTTTGATATCCACAAATTTAAGATTGTGAGTTTTTAAAAATTTATTATTAACATATTCAATTATCTCGTCTTTATCAGCTTCCGTTAAATAACCTTCAGGTTCAAGATGAGATTCCGCTAGATTAGCAATAGCATTTTTAAAAGTTTCTAAAACACGCTCATGAATAGAAGGCATATCTAATACTTCATTTCTTCTGGAATAAATAATTTCTCTTTGTTCATTTAAAACATTATCATAATCAAGTAAACTTTTTCGAATATCATAGTTATTGCCTTCAACTTTCTTTTGAGCAGATTCAATAGAACGAGTTAATGTTTTACTACGAATAGCTTGGTCGCCTACACCTAGACTTTGTAACATAGCTTTAATTCGATCTGTTCCAAAACGACGCATTAAGTCATCTTCAAAAGAGACAAAGAATTGACTCATACCAGGGTCTCCTTGACGACCTGAACGACCACGAAGTTGGTTATCAATACGACGTGATTCATGACGTTCTGTACCAATTACACATAAACCACCTAGTTCTTTAACACCTTCGCCTAGTTTAATATCGGTTCCTCGACCAGCCATGTTAGTAGCTAAAGTAATAGCATATTTTTCGCCAGCTTTAGCAATAATCTCGGCTTCACGAGCATGGTTTTTAGCATTTAATACTTCGTGTTTTAAATTAGCTTTTTTAAGTAAAGAACTTAGATATTCATTGGCTTCAACGGAAATGGTACCAATTAAAATTGGTTGGCCAGTACGATTAATTTCTTTTACCGTATTAACAATCGCTTTATATTTAGCATCTTGAGTAGCATAAACTAAATCGGCTAAATCTTCCCTAATTACGGGTTTATTAGTAGGTATTTCAATTACATACATATTATAGATATTGCGAAATTCTTCTTCTTCAGTTTTAGCAGTACCTGTCATACCAGATAATTTATTATACATTCTAAATAAATTTTGGAAAGTAATTGTAGCCATAGTTTTAGTTTCCGTGTTAATAGTTACGCCTTCTTTGGCTTCAATTGCTTGATGTAGGCCTTCAGAAAATTGACGACCATGCATTAAACGTCCTGTAAATTGGTCAACAATAATTACTGCATCATTATCTACAACATAATCAACATCTCTTTTAAAACCATAGTTAGCTTTTAGAGCTTGATTTAAATGATGGACTAAAGCAGTATTATCTAAATCATATAAATTTTTTAAGTTAAAATAACTTTCAACTTTTTTACTTCCTTCTTCAGTTAGCGAAACACTTCTCGTTTTAGCATCTACTACATAATCGTCATTTTCATGAAGTCTTTTAACAGCTCTATCGGCATCAATATATAAGTTATTGGAATTAAAACGACCACCAGAAATAATTAAAGGAGTACGAGCTTCATCTATAAGAATAGAGTCAACTTCATCGATTATACAGAAGTTTAGAGGACGTTGAACTCGGTTTTTAGCATCCGCGACCATATTATCTCGTAAATAATCAAAACCAATTTCATTA
>CANQOE010000010.1 GCA_947625315.1 uncultured Bacilli bacterium
TGTACACTCAAATTGCAGCAGTATCTTTAATAGATAATGCTGTAATTGATATGGTTCCCTTAAATGATGAAGCTGTCACTTTCGCTAAGTCTTTAAATGTAAAAATTCAAGGTATTAATCATTCCTTAAAAAGAGAAGATTTATTAAAACATATGAGTGAAGTTGATATTGTATCCTATGTAACTTTATCGGAATGTTCTCCTATGTTACCTCTTGAAAGTATGGAGATGGGTATCCCTTGTGTATGTGGTAATAATCATCATTATTTTATTAATTCCGAATTAGAAAATTATGTGATTGTTAAAAATGAAGATAATCCTATTGAAATAAAAAAACAAATTTTAAAATGTTTAGAGAATAAAGATAAGGTTATAAAACTTTATCAAGAATTTAGGAAAAATAATCTTCAAAGTAGTAATCAAGATGTAAAAAAATTTTTAGAAATGTGAGGTAGTTATGATCGAAAAAAACTTAGATTATATTTATAATTTAGATTATATAATTTTTATTCCATCTTTAGATAATGATTTGTATCATGGTTTTCAAGCTACTTTTAATAATGTTATTATGTTTAATAATAACATTAATGATTTTGAATTTTTTCAAAAATTTTTTAAAACTAATAATATAAAAAAAGTTATTTTTGTTGATTATAATTATGAATATGAACAATTTATTCCTAATTTAGCTAAAGATGTTGAAATAGAATTTATTTATACAAGAACATTATCAGGTTTAAGTGATGATTATAATTTACTTACTTATAATTATATTTTAAATTTATATAAATTAAAAAAGATAAAAACTTTTGGTTTATTAGATGAAAATTTATATCATGTTTTAAAAAATCAAAATTATAATGTTAAATTATTAAAATTAAAGAGTAATTTAACATTAGAAGATAATAAAAATGGAAAAATTGGTTTGTTAAATGATCAAAATGATCCAAAGGTTAGTTTTTATAATGAATTAACAGCTATATCTATGTTAGATAAGGGTGCAAAAGTATTAAATCCTAATCATGTCACTAAAAAATTTTGTGAAGAATTTAATATTCCTTTGATGCCTGTTAAATCTTATAAAGAATTATTAGATAACGAAATCAATTTATATGTAAATTTTACTAAAGCAAATATGTTACCATTTCTGGATAGTATGAATAATGGTATTATTTGTTTGCTTGGAAATTCCAATATATTAAATGATTATCCTGATTTAAAAAAATATTTAGTTGTTAATAGTGATGATGATTGTAATGAAATAAAAGAAAAAATAGAAATAGCTTTAAAAAATAAAGATAAAATATTTAAACTTTATCAACAATTTATTAAAGAATATAATAAAGAAGTTTTAAAACTAAAAAAAGAATTTATAGGAATAGAAAGTAGTAAAGAGGAAAAAGAATATGACTATTTATTAAGCGTTATTATTCCGATCTATAATGTCGAAAAATATTTAGAAAAAAGTTTAGATTCTCTAAGTAAAGCTTTAGTTGATGATATGGAAATAATTCTAATTAATGATGGCTCGACTGATAAAAGTGAAGATATTGCCAAAAACTTTGCTAAAAATCATGATAATGTGAGATATATTTATCAAACAAATCATGGCTTAGGTAATGTACGTAATGTGGGATTAAAGGAAGCTAAAGGTAAATATATTGCCTCAATTGATTCTGATGATACAATTAATCCTAACTTTTTTAAAGAAGCTATACCTTTTTTAAAAAATGATATTGATATGGTAATTTATGATTGGCTATCAGTTATTCCTGAAAAAGAAACATTTCCTACTCCAGCTTTAGATAAAATGCTAAATTTGGAAAATAACTATAAAAGTATTTTATATGCAACTATCATGCCATCAGCTTGTAATAAAATAATAAAAAAGAGTTTATATGATGATTTAGATTTAAATTTTGCAGAACTTAGATATGAAGATTTTAGTGCTAATCCTTTAATTTTATTACATGCTAAAAAAATTAAGTATATTGATAAACCCTATTATGAATACATGATTAGACCAAACTCTATTATGCGCAATACTAAAAAAACAGTTGATTATGATATGATTAAAGTAATTAAAATATTAGAAGATAAACTGGCTTTACATAAAGATTTAACTAATAAAATAAATATTAAGGAATTTAAAAATTATGTTTTTTGGTGGCGAGTTGAAGAATTAATTATTAATAAAATTTATGATTTAAATGATGAAGAAATTAGAGATTATATTAAATTTATTTTTGATAACATTGGCGATACTTTGTTAGAAATATATAAAGATAATGAATTTGTTGATAATATAGTTTCAAAATTTGATGATGAAACTAAAGATTATATTTTAAAAAGAAATAAAGCTATAATAGATAAGAATTTAGGAAAATTTATTTTGGCTCATAAAAAAGATTATAAAATAATTACAGCAGCAATGATATTATATAATATTGATAATCGAGGAGAAAAACAATGAATAAAATAAGAGAAAATATTAGCAAAAATAAAATGGAATATTTAATAATATTTCTTTTACTTTTATGTTTAGTAGGTATTTTTTCACTAAATAGATATGCTATAGATACTTACTTTTTTGAAGCTTTTGGTATGAAGAATAATGCTATAAATCCTTATTACCATGATGGAAGATTATTTATGACAGCATTTTTATATATATGTGATTTTTTAAAACTTTCTTATCGATTAGAAAAATTGCTTTCATGGACCTTGGCTTTTACCTCATTATTTTTTGCCATTATTATATTTTATAATATTTTAAAAAAATATAATAAGAATAATATTTTAAATATTATCTTAAGTGTATGTGTTGTATTTAATCCTTTCGTAATTGAATTTTTTATGTTTCCAGAATATACTGGTATTATGTGTTTAAGCCTTCTTTTTGTATTCATCGGAATTTACTTTATTTGTAAATATTTTGATAATAAGAAAAAATATAATTTAATTTTAGCTCTTTCAAGTTCTATATTTTCAACTTTATGTTATCAAGGGACTTTATCTTTAATATTTATTATTCCTTTAATATTGGTTTTAAAAGATACTAAAAATTTTAAAGATTTTTTTCAAAAGATTTTAACTATTGGTATTATTTTCTCCATATCAGCATTAAGCATTGCTTTAATTACAAAATTTTTAGGAGCATCAAGATTAGCAAGCCATATTAATGTAATCAAAATAGTTAAAAATATTATAAATGGAGTTGGAGGTTTACTTACTACTACATATAAAATTTTACCTAATTATTTTTTATTAATATTTTTTGGCATATCACTAATATTATGTTTTATAGCATTACCAAAAAAAGTTAATACAATTACATTTTTACTTCTAAATATTGTTTGTTTATTTATTGTTCCTGCCTTACCCCATATGTTTACATCTTATGTATGGATGGTACCAAGAAGTAATATTGGATATGGACTATTAGCTGTTTTTCCTATTTTATTTTATATTCTGTATGCTAAAGTTAAAAAATATGTTAATTACGTTTTTATCTGTTTAATGTGTCTCCTATTATTGTGGCAATGGCATAGCAGTTTAAGTTTTGCAAATTCTCAGATTATAAATAACGAGTTAAACACTGAGGAAGCATTAAAAATAGGTAATTATATTAATAATTATGAGCAAGAATTTAATATTAAAATTAACAAAATTAAAACTTATAATGATAAAGGAGTAACTTATGTTTATCCGTTCTTAAAATCAGCTGGAGATATGAATGTAAGAGCATTTGGCTATATTTGGGCTTATAGAGCGGTTTTGAATAATAAGCTAGCAAGATTTTTTGAAGAAGGAGATAACAATAAGGAATACAAGTTATATTGTCAAAATAATAATTGGTCTACTTTTGATGTAGAGCAACTTAAAATTATAGATGATACAATACATATTTGTATTTATTAAAAAGTAATCTAATGGTAAAAGAAAAGAGTTTATATTTGAAACTATTTTCCTTTACTATTTTTTAATTGGAATTTTTCAGCTATTTTTTGAGATAAGTTATATACTCCAAAACTAGCTACAGGCATTAATATAACTATATAAGGCAATGTATATCGAGCTTTCATTTCCCAAATTGTATGGAAAGCAAAACCTCCTAAAAATATTACATACAATAATATAACTTCATTATTAAGTTTTTTTCTAAAAGTTATTAAATAAAATAGGGAACCACCAAATATAATAAATATTAATGTTTTTAAATATATTCCTACATACTTATATTTTCTACTATTAAAAATATTATTCATTTTTAAATCTTTATTTTCGATTGATACATTGTACCATATGCTTTGAAAATAAGGATTAATCCATCCAGATACCATTTTGCGTGAGTAAAAATTTATTGAATATAAAGGATGTTTTATTAAGTATTTGACCCTTGATTTAATTAATTTTTTATATTTTATATCTGAAGAAGGAGTATTTTCCCAAGCGTCATTCATAACATATCCATACCATCCAGCTTCCCTAGAACTTTCGTACATACCCATACATATATAAGTAATATTATGTAAAGCTTCCTCTTGTCTATAATTTAGAATATTAACTCCAATTGTTTTTATAAGAGTATTTGGAAGTATCGCTATTGTTAAATAAATTATAAATAAAATAGAATTTATTAAATATTTTTTCTTATTCTTAAGAATATTTAAAAACATATATATGGCGATGGCGAGAATAAAAATAAGATAATTGCTTTTAATAATGTATGAGAATGACAATAAAATTCCCGAAAGAAATAAATTCCACCAATTATTATTTTTTTGATATTTAATTATAAAGTAAATTGCGTATACTGCTAATGCTAATCCTATATAATCACCATAAACAAATGTGCTAAGTAAAGCTAAAGGTACAAAAGTTAATATTAAAGTGAAGTAAATAATAGATACAAATTTTTTTTCTTTTTTTTGACAAATTAAATTTATTATTAAATATAACCCATAAATAGTTAAAAGATTCGCAACGACATTTAAATACTGAATTAATTCATAGTTAGTTGTAGAAAATATTTTATAAATTAGTGAAAAGGATAAAATCATTCCTAACTGATGGGGGTATTTTTCTATGTAAGCGTTGTTACGTAGAGATTGAAAACCATTATTAACTATTGAAATGGCTGCATTGTTAACTTCCTTTGAATCATCAACAGGAACAATATTATTATAATTAATCCATTTGAAACTTAAAATTGCATATAAAACTAATAAACCAATAATTAAATATCTTTTATTAATTTTATTTTTTGAAAACAACCATAAAAATAAAATTAATATAATACTGCCAATTATTATATAAATAATTTCATGAAGTTTTAAATATTGATTTAAAACGTTTTCTGCTGAATTAATTACAGCTGATTTGTACATAATATTAAATAAGAATAAAATAGATAGAATAATAAAAGAAAATATTATAATTATATTTTTTATAAATTTATTAATTTTTAATGTTTTCATAACAACCTCTTTTCCTATAAATAAATTTTATCATATTTGTAAATAAGTTAGAAAAAAATTTTAATAAATTATAATGTAATAATTATTATATAATTTACTTCTTTTACTTAATAATGTATAATTACAGTGTTAGTGAGGTAATCCATGAAAAAGGAATTAATATCTATAATTGTATCTTGTTATAATGAAGAAGAATCTCTACCATTATTTTATGATGAAATTATTAAAGTTGCAAAACAAATGAACAAGATGGATTTTGAATTTTTGTTTGTTAATGATGGGTCCAAAGATAAAACTTTAGAAATTTTAAGAAAACTTTCTAAAAAAGATAAAAGAGTAAAATACATTTCTTTTTCTCGTAATTTTGGCAAAGAAGCAGCAATGTTTGCTGGATTAGAAAAAGCCAAAGGAGATTATATTACCTTAATGGATGCAGATTTACAAGATCCGCCAGCTTTACTTCCTCAAATGTATAAAGTAATTAAAGATGAAGGTTACGATTCTGTTGGAACTAGAAGGGTAACAAGAAAAGGCGAGCCGATAATCCGAAGCTTTTTTGCTCGAATGTTTTATAAATTAATTAATAAAATGAGTAAAATAGAGATGGTTGATGGAGCAAGAGACTATCGTTTAATGACACGACAAGTGGTTAATTCAATTATTTCTTTGCAAGAATATAATCGTTATTCTAAAGGCTTATTTAGCTTTGTAGGCTATAATACTAAATGGTTAGAATATGAAAATGTAGAAAGAGTTGCAGGGGAGACGAAATGGTCGTTTTGGAAATTATTTAAATATGCTATAGAAGGTATAGTGGCTTTTACAACAGTTCCTTTAACAATTGCGACCATAATGGGACTTTTATGTTTTGTAATTGCTATTATTTTTATCATTTTTATATTTGTTAAAACTATGATTTATGGTGACCCTGTATCAGGTTGGCCATCTCTTGCTTGTATTATTATATTTTGTTCAGGCATTCAATTGTTTTGTTTAGGCATAATAGGACAATATTTAGCTAAAACTTATTTAGAAACCAAAAAAAGACCTATATATATTGTAAAAGAAACAGAAGAAGATAATAAAAAATAAATATTATAATATAGAAAAAAATAGAAGTAAGGCGGTTGTTTATGAAAAATGAAATTTTATATATAGTAATACCTTGTTATAATGAGGAAGAAGTAATTGAAGAAACAACAAAAAGATTAAAAGAAAAATTAAATAATTTAATAAAAAATAAAACTATAAGTAAAGATAGTAAAGTAATGTATGTCAATGATGGTTCTAAAGATAAAACTTGGGAATTAATTGAAAAAATACATGAGAAAGAAAAACTATTTTCGGGTATATCTTTATCAAGAAACAGAGGTCATCAAAATGCCCTTTTAGCTGGACTTATGACAGCTAAAGAATATGCTGATGTAGTAATTAGTATGGATGCTGATTTACAAGATGATATTGATGCTATTGATGAAATGTTAGATAAATATTATGCTGGTAATGAAATAGTTTATGGTGTTAGAAGTTCTCGTAAAAAAGATGCTTGGTTTAAAAAAACAACAGCTGAAATCTTTTATAAATTTATGAAAACTATGGGTGTTGATGTAGTTTATAATCATGCTGATTATCGTCTAGCTTCTAAAAAAGTATTAAATGAACTAGAAAATTATAAAGAAGTAAATTTATTTTTAAGAGGTGTATTTCCCTTAATTGGTTTTAAAAGTGATGTTGTTTATTATGAAAGAAATGAAAGATTTGCAGGAGAATCCAAATATCCTCTTAAAAAAATGTTAAATTTTGCTTGGGATGGAATAACATCTTTTAGTGTTAAACCTATTCGTTTTGTTTTAAGTTTAGGAATAATTATGTTTATAATGAGCTTATTAGTTTTATTATATTGTTTAATTGTTAAAATTTTAGGCCATACTGTAGCTGGTTGGACTTTTATAGTTTGTTCCATTTGGATAACTTCAGCCATAGAAATGTTAGCTATTGGTTTAATTGGTGAATATATAGGAAAAATTTATAGTGAAACTAAAGCAAGACCGCGTTATATAATAAGTAAAAATTTAAATGAAAAATAATTATCTTAGTTTAAGAAGCCGATATCTTATCATGCCATAAATAGTAGATAGACTAAAGGAAATAATAACTAATAAAGGCATATAAAATAACATTTTAGGTTGAGTTATAGTATTGATAAATTTGAAAAAGTAAAAGTATAAAATATAATCTATTAAACTAGAGGCTAAGTAAATATCCAAACTATACTTAGAAAAGAAAGTAAATATTTTATTGCTTTTACTTTTTATAGTTAAATTATAAAATGTTAAAAACATTAAAACTGCTTGCGTAAAAATTAATAAATTGTCATAACTTAAATTATTTGTTTTAGATGTAAAAAAAGTCATAATAACATTTAATATCGAAAGTAAAATCAAATATTTTTTATTATAACTAGGTTTAAAAGTAGCAATACTTTTACCTAAAAAATAGTAAGTTAAAATGTATAAACATGTCCAAGAAGAAGGAATATGTAGTAAATTTTGAAAATAATCATTGAAAAGGCCTGGAATTATACCTATCCCTAAAAAAATTATTGTAATAATTTTTCTGGATTTACTATCAAAACTATTGTATCCTCTGTTTAAAAGTGGAGTTATTAAATAAAGGTCAATATACATTTCAATATACCAAGAGTAATTGCAAGCTTGAAAAGAAGTTAAAGAAAAAATAAAATCTTTTATACTCATATTAAAAATAGTATGATTCATATAATTTTTGACAAGTAAAAGAAAATTTGCGTAATAAAAAGGTTTTATGCTAAAATGTTATTTGTGAGGTATCTATGAAAAAAGATAATAAACAAATAGCAGTGTTAATACCATGTTATAATGAAAGTGCAACAATTGAAAAAGTTGTAAAAGATTGGAAAAAAGCAATCCCAAATGCCTGTATTTACGTATATGATAATAATTCAAATGATAATACTGATAAAATAGCGAAAAAGGCTGGTGCTATTGTTTGTTATGAATATAAACAAGGCAAAGGTAATGTTATTCGTTCAATGTTTAGAGAAATTGAAGCTGATTGTTATATAATGATAGATGGAGATGATACCTATCCAGCTGAATATGGTAAAGAAATGTGTGATTTAATTTTAAGTAAAAAAGCTGATATGGTAATAGGAGATAGACTATCATCAACTTATTTTACGGAAAATAAAAGATTATTTCATAACTTTGGTAATAAAATTGTAAGATTTTTAATTAATAAATTATTTAAAAATAATATTAAAGATATAATGACAGGATATCGAGCTTTTAGTTATGATTTTGTAAAAAGTTTTCCTGTTTTATCTAAAGGTTTTGAAATTGAAACAGAAATGACTATTCATGCCGTTGATAAAAGTTTTAAATTAGTAGAAATTCCAGTTACTTATCGTGATAGACCGGAAGGTAGTCAGTCAAAGCTTAATACTTATAGTGATGGTATTAAAGTATTAAAAACTATTACAACTTTATTTAAGGAATATAAACCAAGTTTATTCTTTACTTTTATTAGTATAATTTTACTTATAATATCTCTAATTTTAGGAGTACCAGTTTTTGTAGATTATTTTAAAACTGGTTTAGTATTAAGATTTCCTACTCTTATATGTTCATGTATTATCCTTGTTATTGCTATATTATTGTGGATAACGGGGATAATATTAGAGGTTATTAATAAAAAACATAAACAACTTTATGAACTATATTTAAATTTAATAAAAAATAAATAAAATTATTAAGACTATAAAAGGAGTACTGCTATAATGAAAACTATTTTATTATGTCTAAATAAATTGGATATTGGTGGTGTAGAAACAGCCGTTTTAAATCAAACAATTGAACTTATAAGAAGAAAATATCGTGTTGTTATTTTAGCGGATGATGGAATTTATCGACAAGAATTTGAAAAACAGGGAGCTATTTTTATTAAATTAAAATATGTATATCAAAATAGTTGTAATAAAACTATTCTTCAAAAAATTATGAAAATAATCGATGATTATAAAGTGGAACAAGTACATATCCATCAATTTGATTGTATAAATCCCAGTTTTATGGCTTGCCTTTATAAAAAAGTTCCATATGTAGCTTATCTGCATTGTGGCATTATGAATGTATATGATTTTTTTGAAAAATGTATACCTTGTTATAGAGTAATATTTTCTCTTTATTTTCATAATGCCTCTAAAATAGTAGCAATACGAGAAAGTGCCAAAAAAGAAAATATTAATAAATATAAAGTTGATAGCAATAAATATATTATTTTAAAAAACAGTATTGATTTTAATAAATTTAAAGTTAATGACAATAAAATTTCTACTAAAATAGAGAAATTTTTAGTTATAAGTAGATTAGCAAAAGAAAAAGAAATATCTTTAATAAATGCCATAACTTTATTTAAAAAATATTATAAAATAAATCCTCAAGCTAGACTTACTATTGTGGGAGATGGTGCAATAAAAGAAAAAATTGTTAAAGAAATAGCTGATATTAAAGATGTTACCACAATGCTGGGTGCTCGTAAGGATATTGCTAAGATTATGGCTACACAAGACATAGTTGTCTCTTTGGATAGGTGTATATTAGAAGCCATTACAATGAAAAAATTAGCAATAATAAGTGGTTATGATGGCTTAAAATTATTAGTAACGAAAAAAAATATTGAAAAAGCTTCTAATGAAAATTTTGGCGGTTCTAATTTAGAAAATAAAACTTCTGATAGTTTGGTAAATCAATTATTAAAACTTGATAAAAAAGAAATTAAAAATATTGTTGAAAATAATTATAAATATGCTTATGAAAATCTAAATATCAGAAAAAATATTTTTGTATTTGATAATGTTAAAAATGATAATATTCAATTAGATCATGAAAATGTTTTGGATAATTTTATTATGTTGCTAGATATGTTTAATGATTATGTAAAGTATGCTGATAAAGTTTATAATGATTGTAAACATGCTGAAAAAGGATATCAAAAACAAATCGAACAACAGAATATTAAAATTGCTGAATTACAAAGAATTTATGATAAATTAAAAAAATTTCATTTGGATAAAATATATTACAAATTAAAAAAAATTAAATCATTTTTTGTATTTAATAAAAAATGATTTAATTCTCTAACTTAAAGGTGATAAACAATGATATTTTTAATTTTTATATTAATCTTAATAACTAAAATAATTATCGAATTAAATTGCTTAAATTTAAAAATAACTAAAAAATATATTTTATATAATTTAATTCAAGGTTTAAGTGGATTAGGTTTATTATATTTATATTTTAAAAGTTTATTTAATTTATCCCTATTTGATATTATTTTAATTTTTATATCTATAGTATTTCTATTTCATTTATGTTTTTACAAACAAAATATTCATGAATCTTTTAATTTGAAATTGAAAAGAAAATATTTTTACATTATTTTAATTGCTTTATTAATAGGAACTTTAAGTGAAATATTTATTTGTAATTTTCACTATTTTATAACTTATTCTAATAAGCCTATTAATGTTAATTTAAATGAAATTAACATTAATAAGGATGAAGCGATTATTAATAATATTAATCAAGAAATAAAAAATGTTTATGTAAATTTAAATTATACTAATAATTATCTTTTACATATTGATTTTAGTGATGAAGCTAATGAAATTTTTTTAGAAACAACATCGCAAGAAATTACAAACTTAATAGAAAAGTCTAAATATTTAACAATTCATCCAAGTGGAAAAGTTAATGATTTAAGATTAGTTTTTTCGATGAATATTAAAGATAAAAATATGTTTAATAAAATAGTTTTAAATCCTAAAGTTCCTTTATTTTTTAACACTATTCGTTGTTTGATTATTACTTTTATTATTTTATTTATCTATTTTCTAAAAAGTAATTCATCATTATATAAATTAAATTTTAAAAATTTTAAACAATTAAAAAAATTATTTGTTTGTCTTTTAATATTTAATATTATTATTTTTAGTATTCTTGGAAATAAAGCACTTCGGTCTTATAAAGGTAATGATGTAGGAATTTATAATGAACTTGTTGAAAGTTTTAAAAAAGGTAGGACTTATATAGTTGATGAAAATAATACCGAGAAAATTTTAAATAAATTAAAGAATCCTTATGATACTAATAAAAGAGAAAAAACGTTCAAAAATGAAAAAAATTATTATCTATGGGATTATGCTTTTTATAAAGGACACTATTATGTCTATTTTGGTGTTATTCCAGTTATATTATTTTATTTACCTTATAATTTAATAACTCATTCATATTTGCAAACTCCTTTTTTAATTTATTTGTTAACCATTATGACAATATTATTTATTTCTTTATTGTTGTTTCAATTAATTAGAAAATATTTTAGTAAATGTTCTATTGGTGTCTATATTTTATTAGATTTATTGCTTGTTTTTGCCATTGGTTTAGAATATTTTGTAAAATTTCCAGATAAATATTCTATTCCAATAGTTTCTGCTTTAATGTTTACTTTTTTAGGATTGAATTTATGGTTAGGTATTTTAAAATCCAACAAATTTATTAAAACAAAACTGTTATTCGGTTCACTTAGTATGGCTTTAGTTGCGGGCTGTAGACCCCAATTATTAATGGGTTCATTTTTATTGATTCCTATTTTAATCGCGTATTATAAAGAAAATAAAAATAAATTAAAAAAGAAAGATTATATTTTATCAATTGCTGCTACTATAATACCTTATCTTTTAGTAGCTGTGGGATTAATGTACTATAATTACATAAGATTTGATTCACCTTTTGATTTTGGGGCTAATTACAATTTAACAACGAATGATATGACTAAAAGAGGTTTTAAATTAGCTCGTATACCCTTAGGAATAATGATGTATTTATTTAATCCAATCAATTTTAAAAATGTTTTTCCTTATTTAGTTGAAAATAATTTAAGTACTAATTATTTAGGTTTAACTATTTATGAATCAATTTTTGGTGGTTTAATATTTACGACTTTAATATATAGTTTAAATTTATTTTTACCGAAGTTTAAAAAAATTATCAACAGCAAATTAATATACAATAGTTGTCTTTTAATGCTGATATCGGCTTTTGTCATATTAATTTTTGATACTCAAGCGGCAGGAATTCTAGCACGATATTTATCGGATTTTTCTTGGTTATTTGCTTTTCCAACAGTGATGATTGTTTTAGCTATAGAAAATAAAAAATTTAAATATAAGGAAATTTTTCACAAAATATTATTTATTTTAATTATTTTAGCTCTTATTTACCAATTCTTTTACAGCTTTTGTAGTGGTTATGATGTTTTTAAAAGCAACAATATTAGTTTCTGGTTATATTTTAAATATTTAATCGAATTTTGGTTATAGGTGTTAGGCATGAAAAACACAGTAAAAAGTTTATTGATTTCTTGGGTTATTTTAGTTTTAGTTTTTACAATTGTTCTTCTCGCTTTTTGGCCGGGTATTATATCTCCTGATGCTATGGTCCAATGGCATCAAGTGCAAACGGGCGTAATTGATAATTGGCACCGGCTTATGTTACTCTTTTTATGCCTTTACTTACTAAAATTTGGAATAGTCCGACCATAATTATTATTGTTCAATATTTAATTATGTCTTTAATCTTTGCTTATACTTTAACAAGATTAGAAAAATATTATAATATAAAACAGAAATATTTAATTATAATATCTATATTATTTGCTGTTTTTCCAATCAATTTAACTTTGCTGTAAATATGCTTAAAGATACATTATATGCTTTTTGGTTACTTCTTTTTAAGTGCATTTACTATAGATATTATAAATGATAAAAATTGGTTAAAAAAATGGTACAATGTTTTAAAATTAATTATTGTTGGTTTGTTAATTTGTTTATATCGTCATAACGGTATTTTAGTAATGTTAATTTATGCAATTATATTTATTATTATTTTTCATAAAAATAAAGTAGTATATTTGATCGGAGCAATGTGGTTATGTTATTATTTATTCTTAACTACAGTAGGATTTAAAGTATTAAATATAAAAGAAAATAATTATGCTAATAAATACGGACCAGTTACGCATATATCTGCAAAAATGTTAAATGATGATATTAAATTTACTTCTAAGGAATTGGAAACTTTAAATAAATTTGCTGATGTAAATAGTTTAAAAGAATCTTATAATTTATATAATATGGATTATAATATAGCTACTCATAATATGGATTATTTAAAAAGCCATGGTAAAGATTATCTTATTTTTGCCCTGAAAATGTTTAGAAAATATCCCCAAGAAGTGATAACGTCATCATTATTAAATATATTAAGCTTGGCACCAGCTATGCCTGTAGCTTCTTTAAGATATATTTATATTACAATATTAACTTTTTGGATAACAGTGCCTTGGGCAATTATTGTGTTTTTAGATAAAAAAATTAAATCATTTGATATTTAAATCTTTATATACAAATTCAAAATTCAACTTTAAATTGGTAAGAATTTGTCTATCTTTTAAAATAATGGTATCATAATATAGAGGTTAGTGATATGAAAGATAAAATAACAAAATTAATAAATGTTATAAAAAAGGACGGAATTATTGGTGGTACTAAGAAAATGATGAGATACTTTTCGTCTAATTATTTAAGTAAAATAAATGTTTTTGCCGCTTGGGAAATTAAAAAAAATCAAGAAAAATATATAAAAGAGTTAAAAACTATTTTTAAAGAAAAATACGATAGGGTAATAGTATGGCGTAATAATTTCGGGTGGAATGTTCCTCTATATCAAAGACCTCAACATATGGCTTTAGCTATGGCCTCTAAAAATACGTTAGTCTTTTATGAAGTTACCACATTTACGGATAAAGTCAAAACCTTAAAAAAACAGCAAGAAAATTTGTATTTAGTTAATTTTAATAATAAAGAATATAGTAAATTAATTTTTGCCGAATTAGAAAAAGTTAATAAGCCTAAATATCTAGAAGTTTATTCTACCGAATGGTTAATGAGTGCGAAAGATTTAAAAGAATATATTCATAAAGGATATAAAATAATTTATGAATATATTGATGAATTAACTGCTGATATTGCGGGGACTAAGGAAATTCCTCAAAATATTTTAGATAAATTTCAGTTTGCTTTAAAAGATAAAGATAATGTTTATATTGTGGCTACAGCTGATAAACTTTATAATGATATTTTAGAAAAAAGAGGCCAAACTAAATTAATCTTTTCTACGAATGGAGTTGACTACGATTTCTATCAAAATTTCGAAGATTATAAACTAGAAAAGGAATATTTAGATATTATTCATAATGGAAAAATTAATATTGGTTATTATGGTGCTCTAGCTAAATGGTTTGATTATGATTTAATTCGTAAAATAAATGCGACCGATAAATATAACATTATTCTCTTTGGGGTTAAATATGATGATTCTTTTGATAATGCGCAGATTAGTCTTTTAAAAAATGTTCATTATATGGGAATCAAAGAATATAAAATATTAAAATACTATGCTAAAGAAATCGATATCTTAACTATCCCTTTTTTAATTAATGATATTACTAAATCAACCTCGCCTTTAAAATTATTTGAATACATGGCTTTACATAAGCCGATTGTTACAACGGCTATGGACGAATGTTTAAAATATAAATCCGTAATGACTGCCAAAAGTGGGCAAGAGTTTTTAAAAAAACTAGAAATAGCCTATGAGAATCGTAACGATAAAAAATATATTAAATTATTAGATAAAGAAGCCCAAGAAAATTCTTGGGATGAGAAATCGCAAATTTTAATTGATCACTTAAAAAGTGAAGAAAGTGAATTATTATGATAACGAAGATAAAAAAACTATATAAAAAATATGAAGAAATAGTCAATTATTTAATAGTGGGCGTGTTAACCACGGTTGTTAGTTTAGCTTTATATTATCTTTTAGTATTTACGATTTTAAATCCTGATAATGCTATCGAGTTACAGGTAGCTAATATATTATCCTGGATGT
>CANQOE010000011.1 GCA_947625315.1 uncultured Bacilli bacterium
TTTCATTTAATTTCTATTTTACAATATTTTTTATTAAATGTCCAAAATTTTGTGTCCTAATATCTATTCTAGCACCACTAATACTTTCTAGTATGCTAAAAAGAGTATAACAAAAAGGAAAAAGCAAAAACAATATTAAAAAATCAGACATAAGAAGTCAATATAAAGACAAACCCTTATGCTTGTATTTTTATATTCTAAAATAATAAGACAAAAAATGTCCTTCATAAGATGTTGTTTTAACTAATTAATAACTTTTAATCACTAATAATATAATTTATTGGTGATTTTTTTATGTTTATTGCTCACCGTGGTTTAGTAACTAAAAATGTTAAAGAAAATACTTTAGCCTCTTTTAACAATGCTCTTAATTCTTCCAAATATATTGGTTTTGAATTAGATATCTATACCAGTAAAGATAAAGAATTTATTGTTTATCATAATCCTTTATTAAAAGGTAAATTTATTTGGTCTTATACTTCTCAAGAATTAAAAGAAATGGGTATTATTAAACTTACTGATGTTTTAAAATTAAAAACTAATAAAATTATTTTAATTGATATTAAAGATTTTAATATTGATACTGTTAAATTAACTAAATTACTAAATAAATATAATGGAAATAATAATATTTATGTTATGAGTTTCTTTAATAAAGTAATAGCTAAATTTCAAAATAACAATTTTAAAATAGGTGTTTTAAATTACATCTTAAATAGTGAAATAGATTATCATTATGATTTTATTGGCTTAATATATGATATTGTTACAAATAGTATGCTAGAGTCTTTTAAAAAGTTAAACATTGAAGTAATTATTTATGCTTTAAATAAAAGAGATAAATATATCTTCTCTAATGTTTATTATATAATTGATAATTTTGAATAATATTTATTAGGAAGTGTTGTATGTTTTTAAATTTACTTAATATTATTAAAGATATGTTATTTTTCACGGGTAGTTATTCTAATCAAGTTTTTCCCGACCCTTTAAATGAAGAAGAAGAAAATAAAACCATTGAATTAATGCTTCAAGGCGATAAAGCCTCTCGCAATAAATTAATTGAACATAACCTTCGTTTAGTAGCGCATATTGTTAAAAAATTTGATAAATCTAAATATGACCCCGATGATTTAATCAGTATTGGTACTATTGGTTTAATTAAAGCGGTTGATTCTTATAAAACTAGTAAAGCCACGAAAATAACCACATATGCTGCGCGTTGTATTGAAAATGAAATCTTAATGCATTTTCGTTCTAATAAAAAAAATGGTAATACGATAAGTTTAAATGATTCTATTGGCTATGATAAAGATGGTAATGAAGTTAGTTTAATGGAAGTTATCAAAGATGATAGTTTAGAAATAAGTGAAATACTTCATCTTAAAGAAAATGTTTCTTTATTAAATGAATATTTAAAAGTTTTAACTCCTCGGGAAAAAGAAATCTTAATTAAGAGATATGGCTTATATGCTACTGAAGAACAAACTCAAAAAGAAATAGCCGAGAAATTACACATATCGCGCAGTTATGTATCGCGTATTGAAAAAAGAGCATTAACTAAAGTATTAAGAGAATTTTTAAAAAATAATAAAGGCGATATTTAATATTTAAAAAAAAATTAAATATGCTAAAATAAACTTTGAAAGAGGGTTTTTAAATGACTGAACAAGAATATTTACAAATAAAAAAACATCTTTTATCTTTATTTTTAAACCAAGACCAAGTTGATTTAAATAAAGAAAAAAGAGTTAAGGAATTATGCTTGCTCCCAATCAAGATGAAATTTTAATCTTAAAAGTTATTAATTATCTAACTAGAGGTTTACCTAAAGACCAAACAATTTATAGTTTAACTAAAGAGCAATTTATAAATACGGCTTATGATTATACAATCTTTTTAAGTAATGACCATGAATCTACCGACTATTTAACTAGATAAAAAGCTTCCTAAAAAATATGGAGCTTTTATCTTGTTTTATTATATGTTAAACTATCTAATACTTTTTGATATATACTTACCTCAAAAAGATGATTTTTTCTTAATAGATAGTTTTTTAATTGTTTACCATTTTTTAAAGCTTTTTCATCGTCGTATACTAAGGCTAAAACTTTTTTTAATTCTTGTAATATAATACTTTCGGGATATCTTTCTTTATCGTAATAAGCTAAAAGATAAAGGGGAGCAAAATCTTTATTCATTAAATCTTCTTCTTTAATTTCGTCATTTTTAATTGCTTCTAAAATTGGGTCTAAATAAAATATATCGGAATTATAACTTGCTTTATTAACTGGTTTTTGAATTTCTAAATGTCTATTTAAAGGAAATTTAGTAGCCAAATCTTGAGCTTCTTTCACATTTCCAATTTTTAATAAGTACTTAAAATATTGTAATTGAACCCAATAATCTTTTTTAAATTTGGGATTAATCATAATTTGATAGGCTTCTTTTTCTTTTCCTAATTTTTGGAGAGCTATAATTTTTTTAGCTTGAATTAAACCTGAACTTTTAAAATAATCCAAAGAAGCAATTCTTATAATTTCTAAATAATTTTGTAAAAACATCATTAAATCAATATAAGCTAAATTAACATGAACATCTTTATAAAAGATAGGTTGATTAAATATTTCTTGAGCTTCTTGAAGATCTTTTTCTTTATTTTCGGGATTATTTTCGATATCCTTTCTTAAAAAATTAATTAGTAAAGATTGAATTAAACTGCGATTTTTAAATTGAGGATTTAGTAAAATTTCTAAAGCTTCTTCATCTTTATCTTGATTATTTAAAATTTGCACATGATAATATTGAATATTAGGGTTATCTTGAAATTCTTTTCTTTGACATATCTCTAAAGCTTCGGTAATTCTTTTATTTTTAATTAACATTTTAAGATATTCTTTTTGAACAATTGCTATGTCCGCATATTTTTCAGCCATTTTTTGCATTTTTTCATATCTTTGTTTTTGAGCTAAACTTTTCATTTGTCTTACGACAGTTTCTAATTCTAAATATAGCTCTGAATAATTATCAAGATAATATTTAAGTAATTCTTCATTAATGGTAAATAGAGTATCTATATATTCTTTATACCCATTTTTGGCATAATATAGTATTTCCATTATTTGATTAATATTATGTTTCATGATTGATCCCCCTTAAAAACAAGTATATATAATACCACTTTTTACTTAATTTGTAAAGTTTTGCTTTACAAAGTTATTAAATTAAAGTAAAATATTAAAAGAAAGAGATGATTATATGACCAATAAAGATTTAGCAGAGGTTATATTCCCTGATATTACGACAACAATCGAGGATTATGAAAAAATGTATCCCCCTCGTAATTTACCCGAAGGAGCTAAAGTTACGCGTTTTGCACCATCTCCTACCGGATTTATGCATATTGGTAATATGATGAGTGCTTTAATTGATTATGTTGTCGCGCATTCTTCAAACGGTATTTTTTATTTAAGAAATGAAGATACTGACCAAATGCGGAGTGTTGAAGGTTCTGTTGAATTTATTCACCATGTATTAGAACATTATGATATTATGCCTGATGAATATGAATATGATAACAAAATTATTGGTAAATATGGTCCTTATATTCAAAGTGAAAGAATGCCTATCTATCATACTTTTATTAAACATTTAATTGAAATAGGTCGGGCTTATCCTTGTTTTTTAACAAAAGAAGAATTAGATGAAATTAGAGAATATCAACAAAAAAGCAAAAAAAGAATTGGTATATATGGTCGTTATGCTAAAAGTCGTAATTTAACTATTGAAGAAGCCATTGCGAAGATTAAAAATGGCGAACCTTATGTTATTCGCTTTAAAAGTGAAGGGGACTTTAGTAAAAAAATTGCTTTTGAAGATTTAACGCAAGGTAAACTAGAATTCCCGGAAAATGATTTAGATGTTCCGATTATGAAAAGTGAAAATAAACTTCCTACTTATCATTTTGCTCATGTTGTTGATGACCATTTAATGCATACAACCCATGTTGTTCGGGGAAGTGAATGGGTTAGTAGTATACCTCTTCATTATGAATTATTTCAAGCTTTTGGCTTTAAAATGCCTAAATATATTCATACATCTCTAATCTTAAAAAAGGATGAAGAAACTGGTAATATTCGCAAAATTTCCAAAAGAAAAGACCCTGAAGCTTTAATGTTTTATTATGAAGAAAAAGGATATCCTCAAATTGCCGTGATTGATGCTGTTTTAACTATTGCTAATTCTAACTTTGAAGTATGGCGCGAACAAAATCCCGATAAACCATTCTATGAATTTCCTTTTAGCCCTAAAAAGATGAGTGCATCTGGTGCTTTATTTGATTTAGATAAATTAGATAATATTTCCAAAAACTATATATCTAAAATGTCCGCGCAAGATTTATATCATGAATATTTATCTTGGGCTAAAAAGTATGAAGAAAATGTATATAATATTATTAGTAACCATGAAAGTGATACTATTAATTTCTTAAATATTGAACGATTAGTTAAAAAACCTCGTAAAGATTATGAAAATTATTCTTCTATTTTTCCTAAATCTTGGTATATGTATGATGAAGCATGGAAAGATAATATAACTTATAATTTCCCTCAAGATGTTGTTAAAGAAGAAGTTATTAACATTATGAATACTTATTTAAATTCTTATTATGACCCTAAAGATAATCAAGATGAATGGTTTAATAAAATTAAAGATTTAGCCAGTTCTATGGATTATGCAACTGATATGAAAGAATATAAACAAAATTCCAAAAACTATCAAGGCTCTATCGCTGATTTTACAGGTTATATGCGGGTTGTTTTAACAACTCAATCTATGACTCCTAATCTATATGATATTATGCAAATTTTAGGCAAAGATAGAATGTTAAAAAGATTAGAAATTTTTAAAGAAAATTACTAAATTAAAAAGCCGTTATCTAACGACTTTTTTCATTTCTTAAACTTATATTAGCTTCATTTTCTAAATATCTTAAAGCTTTAGCAGATAAATTTAATTTTGTATTTTCATCATTTTCATTTTCATACCAAAAATATCCATTTTCTCTTAAAGCTCTAACTATATATATAGGATTTACGCCAGGATTAGGTATTAAATTATTAATACTTTCTAAAATACTTTGAAAAGGATATCCTAAATAAGCTTGTCTTAAAAATTCTTGTTTAAATAATTTTTTATAATTTCGAAAACTATTTCGATGTGTTTTATTAGGATATTTTTCATAATTTAATTTTTCTTGTCCTTTAATTATAATATTTAAATCTCTTATTTTATTTTCAATATCTCTAATTTTTTCTTGTTCTTCTAAATTATCTTTATGTTCTCTAAATTTTCTGATTGCTATATTTTCCATAGTTTTTTTTAAATATTGTAAAATTTTTCTTGAAGCCAATAATTGGTCATAATTCATTTTTCAATCCCCCAATACGTCTGCTATTTTACTATAAATTATTTTAAAAGTCAAGATTTTTAAAAAAACTCCTTTTGGGAGTTTTAAACTAATTTGGTGACTCGTATGGGATTTGAACCCATGAATGTTGCCTTGAGAGGGCAATGTGTTAACCATTTCACCAACGAGCCATATACCAATTATAACTTGTTTATTTAAAATATGCAATTATAAATTGTTTTTTTCTCTAAATTATGTTAGAATATCTACAAAAAAAAAGAGGGAAAAAATATGACAGATGATTTAAATGGAGCTTTAAAACTTATTGATGAACAAATTAAATGCCAAAAAATTAAAATGGTAGGCCAACCTTTTGTTAAACAATCTTTAATCTATGCTTTTACTACGGAAAATATCACTGGTTATTTATCTAAATTATCTCTAAAAAATAAAAATAATGCTTTAAGTGTTTTAGCCAGTGGGGACCAACTTTTTAGTTTGGCTACTCTTGGCTTTAAAAATGTTGATACTTTTGATAGCAATGCACTAACTTCTTATTATGCTTTAGGCTTAAAATTGGCCGCTTTAATTAAATATAATTATCAAGAATTTCTAAAATTTTTTACTCTAGTTTTTTCAACATCTAGTTTAGAAGAACTAAATGATTTAATCAATTCTTTATTACCTTTAATGTCTAAAAAATATCGCCTATTTTGGCAACAACTTCTCGATTTTAATTATCAAAACCAAAAAGATTTACCTAAACCTCTTAATTTAATGCAAATGCTTCTTATGAATAAAAACATTAATCCTAAACGTTGTCCTTATTTATTAAATGCTCAAAATTATCAATTAGCTCAAGATAATATCAATAAAATGCATATTACTTTTAAATGCCTTAATGCTTTAGATATTCCTGATACTTATCATGAGAAATATGATTTAATTCTTTTATCTAATATTTGTGATTATCTATATAAATACTGGGATTATAATTGGCCTTATTCTAAATTAAAAGAATATACTAATAAATTAATGCTTAACTTAAACTCTAAGGGAGTATTAGCTTTAGCTTATTTAATTCATAAATATAATTCTTATGATTCTTCTTATTTATATCACTTAATTCCTAGTAGTTCTGTTACTTTAAATAGTTTAACTAATGAATCTTTAATTAATTTTGCTAATATTAGTAATGATAGTATTAATAAGACTATCAAAGATGCTTTATTACTCGTCAAAAAGAAGTAAAATAATTTAAACTTTTTAAATTTTTACTAGCTTTTTTCTTTAATTTAGTTTAATATTATTACGAGGAAGTAATTTATGAGAACTAAAATATTTAATTATAATCATCTAAAAGAAGAAGCAATTAATCATCATGTAACTAGAGTTAAAGCTATAATGCTTAATAAAGCCAATGAAATATTAATCGCGGAAGCTTATCATACTCCCCAGTTAGTCGGAGGTCATATAAAACCTCACGAATCTTTAAATACCGCTTTAAAAAGAGAAATATTAGAAGAAACAGGTATAACTTTAACCCAAGATTATTCACCTTTCTTTTGTTTAAAACATTATTTAAAACATTATCCTAAGAAAGATATGCATACTTCTTTAGATATTTATTACTTTTATATACCTGCTAATGAAAAATATCATCTTCGTAAATTAAAACTTGATAAAAGAGAACAAAATGGTAACTTTTCTTTAACTTATATACCTTTAAAAGATTTAAAAAAATATCTAAAAAGTAAAGAAAAATTAAATCCTATTAATAAAATAATCAATAAAGAAATACTTTTAGCTTTAAAAGCTTTTAAGAAAGAGGTAAAATTATGAAATTAATTAGTTTTGTTATTCCTTGTTATAATTCTAGTCCCTATATGGCTAAAGCTATTGACCCCTTATTAGAATTTAAAGATATTGAAATAATTATTGTCAATGATGGAAGTAAAGATGATACTCTAAAAATAGCTCAAAATTATGCTCAAAAATATCCTCAAGTTCAAGTTATTGATAAAGAAAATGGTGGTCATGGCAGTGGAGTCAATGCCGGCTTAAAAAAAGCTACTGGTAAATATTTTAAAGTTTTAGATAGTGATGATTGGCTTGATAAACCTTCCCTAAAAGAAGTAATTAAAACTTTAAAAAAAATTGATATTGATATGTTAATCGTCGATTATGTCTATGAAAAAGAAGGGGAAGAACCTAAAGTTATGAAATACAAAGCTATTCCCCAAAATAAAGTTATTACTTGGCAAGATATTAAAAAATTTAAAGCTAGTGAATATCTTTTAATGCATTCTGTTTTTTATAAAACCCAAATTTTAAAAGATATTAATTTAGAATTACCAGAACATACTTTTTATGTTGATAATATCTTTGTTTATTATCCTCTACCTTTTATTAAAAAAATGTATTATTTAGATGTCCCTTTATATCGTTATTACATTGGCCGAAGTGATCAATCAGTTAATGAAAGTGTTATGATGTCGCGAGTTGACCAACAAATATTTGTAACTAAAACTATGATTGACTTTTTTGACCCTTTATCTTTTCAAGAAGAAAATTTAAGAAATTATTTAGTGCACTATCTCGATATTATGATGAGTGTTTCAACTATTCTTTTAAGATTAATTGGGTCATCGGCTAATGCTAAAGTCAAAGATTTATGGTCTTATTTAAAAACTAAAAATCCCCAAGTTTATTCCCATATGTTTATTTCTCGTTTAACTAAATTACCTCGTTTTATAAGTGTTCCCGTCTATAAAATAGTTCGTAAAATTTATAAATTTAATTAGGAGTTAAAAATGGATAGTAAAAGATTTAAAATGCTTGATGAACCCTTTACTTGTCTAATTTGTCATAAAAAAGTAGAACCTCTAAATTATACTGCAAGAGACCATTGTCCCTATTGTTTAACAAGTATTCACTTAGATAATTTACCTGGTGATAGACAAAATCCTTGCCATGGTATTTTAAACCCCATTGATATTATGTCTAAAAAAGGGGAGATTAAAATAGTTTATAAATGTGCTAAATGTGGGGAAATAAAAGTAAATAAAATGGCTAATGATGATAACTATGATTTAATTTTAAAAATAAGTGCTAATAAAGATATTAATTAAATAATCTTCAACATATAATTAGTTGGAGGTTTTTTAATGCCTATATATTTAAAAAAAGATTTACCTATCAAATCTAATAATTCTATTAATTTTATTTCGAAAATCAATCGTCATCTTCCTCATGTTAAAGTGGGTATTTTAAATTTAATGCCAACTTTAGAAGAAACAGAAGAACAACTCTTAAAAGCTTTAGATACTCCTTTATTACAAGTCGAAGTTATTTTTATTTATCTAACTTGTAAAAATAAAAATTTAAAAACTCAAGAATATTATCAAAAATATTATACAAACTATCAAAAAATATCTTCCCTAGATGGTCTAATAGTTACTGGTTCGCCCTTAGAACATTTAAATTATCTAAATATAACTTACATTGATGAATTAAAAAACTTTTTAAATTTTACCAAAACTCATGTTAAAACATCTCTTTTTTTATGTTGGGCCTCAGAGTTTGCTTTAGAATATTTTTATGGGGTTAATCGTTATTTAGTTTCCTCTAAACACAGTGGTTTATATCTTCATTATCTCGTTAATAAAAGTTTAATAACTAAAGATTTTCCCGATTACTTTTATGTTCCTCAATCACGTTATTGCAATATCTTAGAAAGTGATGTTTTAAAAATTAAAGATTTAAAATTAATTAGTAAATCTAATCCTACTGGTATATTTATTTTAGAATCAATCGATAAAAGTAAAGTATTTGCAACAGGTCACTTAGAATATAGTCTAAAAACTCTAGATTATGAATACAAAAGAGATTTAAAAAAGGGTTTAAAACCCCCAATTCCTAAAAATTATTACCCTAAAGATAACCCAGAAGCTAAACCAATAAATAGTTGGTCACCTATTACTCATTTATTTTATCATAACTGGTTATATTATTATGTTTATCTTAATAAATCTTAACATCTAAAATTTGTTCAAAAGCTAAAACTTTATTATCTTCTAATTTAATTGTTTCCTCTTCTTTATTTACTTTTTTAATAATGGTTTTTATTTTATATATTTTATTATCTTTAAAAAAAGTAATAACAATTAAACTATGCATAAAATAAGCTTCTTTAAGTAATTGATTTAGATGTTCTTTTTCTTCGGGAAATAAAGTAGGTTTGGCTACTTTTTTCTTTTCTTCTAAATCATTTAATACTTCTTTAGAACTAATTAAACTTTCAAAAGGCTGCCATTTAATAAAGCCTCGGTCAAAACTAGGCATGATGTCCTCCTATTTTTTGGTTGCGTTCTTTAATTGTCGAATCTTTTAATAAACTCGAAGCTTTTAAAAGGGCATTTTTACCATATCTTTTTTTAATAACATCAACTGCTTCTTCTAGTTCTTTTTTATCTTCTACTTCTTGAAATTCTTCAAAAATATTTAATTGTCTTCCTTCATCATTTGTTAAAGCTCCACAAGATATTGTTACTTTACGAATAGCTTCTTCATTATAAAATTTATCTAAAATCATTAAGCAAGCCTCATAGATAACTTTACTATCGCCAGTGGGATTATCTAGTTTTATTTGGTGATGAAAACCACCTCCCATATTTTTTGAAAAACCAATTCCTAAACCAATTACTTGACTAACCTTTTTATTTTCTCTTAAACGGGCGGTAATAACATCAACCATTTCTCTTATAATTATTTTAATATTTTCGCCATTATAATCTTTAAATAAAACTTGGGAATGCGAATAAGATTTATCTTCGCCTCTTTCATAATCATTGATGCGACTTAAATCAATGCCATTGGCATGAAACCATAACTCTCGACCCATTACCCCAAATTTTTGAGTTAATTTATCTTTATCATAATTAGCTAATTCCCCAACAGAGTAAATATTTAGGCGATTTAATTTAGCTTCCATATGTTTTCCAATACCCCACATTTTTGAAAGAGGCGTAATCTTCCAAAGTTTGGAAGGGATATCTTCATAACTCCATTTCGCAATAAAATCTTGATTATGTTTAGCTTCTATATCCATCGCCACTTTAGCTAAAAGCATATTTGGTCCAATACCACAAGTTGCATAAAGTCCTGTTTTCACTTTTACTTTTTCTAATATTTCTAAAGCTAATTCATAATCACTTTTTTTATATAATTTTAAATAATCTGTTACATCTAAAAAACATTCATCAATCGAATAAATATGTAAATCTTTAGTATCGACATATTCTAAATAAACACTTACTACTTCTTTACTTTTTTTAATATAATAACTCATATTGGGATTAACTATTTCATATTTAATATTTTTAGGTATTTCATATATTCTCCCCCTAGAAGGTACACCTTTATTCTTTAAAGCGGGCGTAACTGCTAGAGTTATAGCACCATTTCCTTGCTCTTTATTAGCCACCACCAAAGGATAGGTAAAAGGATCAACTCTTCTTTTTAAACATTCACAACTAGCAAAAAAACTTTTTAAATCAATACATAAAAAATTTCTTTTTAAATAAATATTTTCCATAACTCTTTCCTTCTTTACTTATATTATACCAAACATTTGTCTTATTTCAAGTGGAATATTTTGGAAATTATTATAAATAAACTAAAAGTTATAATAATATTAGAAAGAAGAATAAGTATGACTAAAAAAACTATTGTAAAAGAAATAGTTAATAAACCTTTAAGTAAAAAACAAGAAGGGGAAATATTAGACCTTTTAACTAAAGGAACTAAAACTATTGATATTGATAAAGAAGAAGCTAAAAAATTAACTTTTAAAGAAAAATTAGCCGACTATATAACTGCCCATGTAGGTTCGTGGTCTTTTATTATTTGTTTTGCTTCTTTTCTTTTACTTTGGATAATCCTCAATTTAACTATTCTAAAATTTGATCCTTTTCCCTTTATTTTATTAAACTTATTTTTATCGTGTTTATCAGCCCTGCAAGCCCCGATTATTATGATGAGCCAAAATAGAGCTTCTCAAAAAGAAGTTAAAAGAAGTCAAAATGATTATAAAACTAATTTAAAAAGCGAATTAATTTTAGAAGAAATTCACCAAAGCCTAGAAAAGTTAATAGCTAATCAAAAACAAATTTTAAAAAATCAAAACAAAAAACAATAAATTTGCAAATTTAATAATAAAGTGCTATAATATTACTCAAAATTAATAAATTTTGGGTAAAAAAGGAGGAAATATGAATTTAGATAATAATGAATTTTTAATCGAAAATGGCACTTTATTAGATTATCGTTCTAACAAAGAAAATGTCGTAATTCCGGAAGGTGTTACTAAAATTGCTGAAGATGCTTTTATATACAAACGTCTAACTACTATCAGATTTCCTCGTACTTTAAAAACTATTGCTTCAAGAGCTTTTTGCTGGGCTAAAATACCCAATAGATTAGATTTTCCGGAAAGTTTAGAAAGTATTGAATGTGATGCCTTTAATATTAATAAAAATCAAATATTATATTTTAATAGTGCTGTTCAATTACATGATATAAATCCTAATAAGTATGAAAGTGCCAATATAATAATAGGCCCTAAAGGCACTATTGAAACTTTAAGATGCTTTAAAAGTATAAAAAGTCTGACTTTATCTTGCAAATGTAATATTGAAACTACTAAAAATATTTATTTATTAAAAAAAATTTATTCCCTAAATATTGACTGTTTAAACTCTACTCAAAAAGAAATTGAATATTTTATTTATGAGCTAAATATGAGCTTCCCAGCTGATATGATTCGCTATATTGTACTTAATTCTTTTAACTTTTCTTATGATATAACTAGAATTTTAAATATAGCTAAATATATTCGTTTTGAGAATACTCCTCATTTTAGTGATAAAGAAGAGAAAGTTAGCTTCGATTTTGCTGATTCAATTTTAAAATCTTGTAACAGTAAACTAAAAAATATAACTTTACCAAAAGGAGAATATTGTATTGGAACTGATAGCTTTGTTTCTAGTAATCTTACTAAAGTAATTTTACCTGAAGGAATAGAAGAAATTCCTTTTTCCGCTTTTAAAGAAAATGATTTAAAAGAATTAACGATTCCATCTAGTATTCACAATATTGGAATTCAAGCATTTCAAAGAAATTATAATTTAAAAGTTTTAAAAATTTTAAGTTCTCATCTAGTTATAGAAGAAAATGCTTTTTTGGAAACAGCCATTGATACTGTATTTTGCAGTATTAAAGCAGAAATAAATGTTGGTATTGATTGCGACTGTGGCTTTGATAAACATATATCTTTAAATATTGACTGTCAAAATAATAATGATTATCTATACATTTTAAAACAAATAACTAATTTAAAGAAAGTCTTCAAAAATCCTAGTCTTATTCTTTACAATGTTCCTCAAAATTGTCAATTTATTATTAAAATGCGTTATCCCTTAGTTAAATTTAAAGAAGATAGTAATATTTTAAATTCCCAAGTTGTCGAAGAACCATCTATAAATATCGAAGATCAAGAAATAAAAACTAAAATATTCGAAATTAGTAAATTAATCCAAAATTTAGAACCCCAAGAACAAAATAATATTTCTTCTATTGTTACAAATTTAGTTCATAAATTTCAAGAACAACAACAATCTTTAAAACCCAGCTATAAACCTAATACGGAAGTTTTAACTTTAAATTCAGATTTATTTTTAAATTTACATATATTAAAAAATAATTTACTTACTTCTCTAGATAATATCATTAAGAATATCAATAATAAAGCTTTATATCTTAATTTACTCGCGGACTTTAAAAAATATAAAAGTAAATTAAATAGTCAAGAAAAATTAGAACATAGTGATGATATAGTTGAAGAAATAATAAGAATTTCTCAAGATAATAATTTAGAAAATATAAAAACTCAATTAGTTACTCTATTAGATAATACTAGTAAAAATGTATCTAATTATTTATTAAATGGTTTAAATAATTCTGAATCTAATTTAGAATTAACAAATGAAGATTATTTAAAAATGTTTGATAAAGAAGTATTAAAATTATATACTATGGCTAGTAATAAAGAAATTATTTTAAATGCTTTTAAAGGTATAGGAGATAATGCTTTAGCTAAAGATATAAATACTATCTATGAAATAATTAGTTTATTAAATATAGAGTTTCAAGAAGAGATGAAACAAAAACTAAATAATATATTAGTTAATATAGAAGATGAAGAATATTTAAAAGAGTATAGTGAAATAGAATTAATTATTCGTAGGTTTTTAGAAGACTACTTACTTGAATTAAAAGAAAAGGGAAGTAATTTAACGGCAATCCAAAATATAATTGATGATATAAATAATGTAAGTAGATCTAATAGCAATAATACTTTAATAATAAGTGGGTTAATAAACGAAATAATAAAAAATTGTCCATCTGAAATAGTTGAAGAAGTAAAAGAAGAAATAGAAGAAGTCATAAATAAATGGCGAACTAAAATAAGTAATAAAGAATATAAAGGAAAAAATCAAGAATATGGAAATTTAAATGAAGCCACAATTTTGACTTTATATATATTAGAAGATTTATATGAAATTAAGTTTAATATTGAAAAATATCAAACAGATATTAATAATTTTCATAGTTGGCAATCTTATATTAAAATGTAAAATAATTTCGAAAATTTGCAGTTTTTCTCAAAATATGATAAAATATATAACGAAGTAGGGATTTTTATGCTGAGAAGAAAAGAATTAAAAGCTAAAGGTAAAAAAGCTTTTTATCGCAATTGGAAATATTGCATTCTTGTATGTGTTATTTATACTATCTTTATTGGAGGTGTCCTTTTTAGCTTTCAAAAACCTAATCTTAATTATGCCAAAGACACTTTTAAAGATAGTATTAAAGTTTTAAATTTTAAAAATCTTCAAGGGGAAACAAATTCGGATATAGTTAATGAATTTATAAATGGTTTAAGAGGAAATAATCCTTCTAATAATTTCTTTTTTTCGAAAGCTACCAGAGGTTTTTTAGGAACTATTTCTAACAATGTTTCCAAAACTGGTTCCTTTATGTTTGGTATTTTAAATGCTTTAAATCAAATTTTATTTAAAGATAAAGTAACGGCCAGTATTATCATTATTATTGGAGCCATTTTATCTTTAATTTATTGGATCTTTGTCAGTAAAGTATTAGAAGTTGGTTTATGTCGTTTCTTTTTAGAAAATAAACGCTATACCAAAACTAAACCTTCCAAGATTTTATACCCATATCGTCTTAATAAAACCCTCAATGTTTCTTTAGCCATGCTTCGTAAGAACATTTATAATATTTTATGGGATTTTACTATTGTAGGGGGCTTTATTAAATATTATTCTTATATGTTAGTTCCTTATATTTTGGCCGAGAATCCAAACATTAAAGGTAAAGATGCCATAAAATTATCCCAAAATCTTATGAAGGGTTATAAATGGGATATGTTTAAATTAGATTTATCTTTTATTCTCTATCACTTATTAGGTATTATTACTTTTAATATTTCTAATTTAGTATTTACTAATCCTTATATGAATGCCACCAAAGCGGAAGTTTATCTTTACTTAAGAGATTTAGGCAAAACTAAAGGTGTTGAAAAAATTAAACTGTTAAGTGATGAAGCTTTAGATGGTGAAGTAGTCTTTGGGGAATATCCTCTATATGAATACAACTTAAAAGAAACAAAGACCAAAAAATGGTTAAGTTTTAATTATAAACGCCATTATAGTGTTACCGATATTATCTTAATATTCTTTATCGTCGCTATAATTGGTTTTCTTTGGGAGACTATTCTCCATTTATTTCAAACTGGTTCATTTGTCAAAAGAGGCACTTTATATGGCCCTTGGTTGCCTATTTATGGAGGCGGTGCAATCGCTGTTTTAGTTCTTTTAAGAAAATATCGCGATAATATCTTCTTATACTTTTTACTTACCATGTTAGTATGTGGCACAAT
>CANQOE010000012.1 GCA_947625315.1 uncultured Bacilli bacterium
AGACTAAAAGAACTTTTTAATCTCTAAATTAATTATCATAGATTGGTGACTTTACACAAAGTTTTTTACACTCTCTTGCCAAATTTTAAATTTGGCTTTTTTAATTTTACTTTATTAACCCTTTCTTTAAACAATATGGTACAACTTCATTTTTTAAAGTATTAGATAAAATATCATTTCCATCACTTGAACTATACCACTTAAATTTTTCTATTTCTTCAGATGTATTTAGTCTTCCTTCTAAACTACCATTATATTTAAAAACATAAAAATGAATAGGTGTTACTCCATCACTTGTTGCAATCTCATCAAATTCCATTACTAATTCAATTAAATTACTATCAAATATTGCTTCATCACCTAGTTCTTCATGACATTCTCTCACTGCCGCTTCTATTGGTGTTTCTCCTTCTTCTACTCTCCCTCCAATCATTTGATAAGTGGGTCTTTTTCTAGGTTTATCAATTAATAATTTTTCCTCTTTAAAAAACATAGTCCCAACAACATTCATAGTTATTCTCCTTTCTCATTATTAAAATTTACTTCAAAAAATGCAAATACCCCATCACTAGGAACACAAACCTTAAATATAAATACATTTGCACTTTTCTTAACAACCCAAATACTTGTTAAATTATGATAGATATCTTCAATAGTATTTGTTGGAAAATATAAATCCAACTCTCTTGAATACTCCATATTAGATAAATGCTTCACTTTTAGAAACAAATTCCGTAATATTTACAGGTTTATTTGTATATTTATTTAATTGTTCTAAACTCATATCTAATTCAAAACAAAACCAAGCTTCATTATTATTGTTATCAATTCCCCTGATTTCAATAGAAATAGCAGGATTATATTTTACTTCATCTTTTTTTCCATCTAAAAATGATACTGAAGTAATCTTAATAAATTCATATTCAATAGTTGCCTTTGTAATATCTTTACCATCTATTTCCAATACATAATCAGATATTTTCAATTTTTGTTTATTTCTTTGTAAATTTTTATCAACTTTTCGATTCTTCATACAATCACCAATTTAGTTATAGACCTTTTTTCTTTTAAAATTATACCATAAAATTCCCAAAATAAATATACTTTCCTTGTAAAATGATAAGAAAAGTTATATAATTTCTCTAGAAATAAATTAAAACAATGGTGCAAATAACCTCAATATTGCTTGCCACAAAGATTTCAAAAAACCGCTTTTAACATCCTTTTCTTTTAATTCTTGACAGTCTTTAAAAGTATCGACAAAATCTTGCTGAACATCTTTAATTGCTTTAACTTCTTCCATATAAATACCATTTTCAAAATGTAAATACAAACTGCGATAATCCATATTTATTGTACCAACAACTGCTCTAACACCATCCGCTAGAAAGACTTTGGAATGGACAAATCCTTTAGAATATTTATATATCTTTACCCCATTATCATATAACACTTTAAAAAATGAGGCTGTTTGGGTATAAACAATTTTTTTATCGGGAATACCAGGAACAATAATTCTTACATCTACCCCTCTTTTCGCGGCTCTACATAAAGCATTAACCATATCACTATCAATAATTAAATAAGGAGTCATAATATATAAATAATTTTTAGCACTATTAATCATATTTAAATAGACATCTTCCCCAATTAAATCTTGATGTAAAGGAGCTACTCCATAAGCTACGACATAGCCTTTATTTTCTTTACTTTCTTTAAATTCCGCTTTAAACTTTGTAATATCTTTATCTTCTTTGTTATTAGCATTCCATAAAGTTAAAAACATCACTGTTAAATTCCAAATAGCTTCCCCTTCTATTTTTATGCCATTATCTTTCCATATTCCTAGTTTACTATTTATATTTATATATTCATCACTTAAATTAACGCCACCCGAAAAAGCCACTTTTCCATCGATTATAGTCATTTTTCGATGATCGCGATTATTCATAAATATACCCCTAAAAGGACTTAATTTATTAAAAGGCATACATTTAATATTAAATTGCGCTAACTGTTTAGCAAAATTATTTCGCATCGTAATACTACCCATATCATCATATAGTATGCGAACATCTACCCCATTTAAGGCTTTTTCTTTTAAAATATCCACAATACCATTCCACATTGTTCCTTCATTAATTATGAAATATTCCATAAAAATAAATTTTTCCGCTTTTTTTAATTCTTTTAATAATTCGGGATAAAACACTTCCCCAAAATTATAATAAGTAATATCATTATTAGTACTAACAAAATAATTTGTTCTATTAATTAAATATTTAATATTATCTAAATTTTTAGCTTCTATTTCTTTTTTTATTTTCTCATCTTGGATTAATAGTTTGTCATACTTTTTTTCATATTCAAAAATATTTTTGGATAATTTATTTTTTGCATAATTTTTTCCTAACGTAATTAATAAAATAGTTCCAAATATGGGAAATATTAAAATTAATATTATCCAAGGTAAATCACTTGATAATCTAGTACTATTTTTTAGGATGCCTAAAACAATTAAGATACTTATAATACTATAAAGCAAGGTAATAATTCCTAAATATTTATAAAAAACTAATCTTATTAAAATCGCAAACCCAAATTGTAAAACTACACCCACTAAAACAACTAATATTTTTTTCAAAGCATTTATCATACTTCACCTCTAAAACTATTTCTAATTTAATTATAACACAAATAAAAATTAATTAAACTCTAATTATTTAATCTATACAATTTTTAGTTATTATAGTATAATTATTTTAGGCGATATCTATGCGAAATATAACTAAATATTTTGAAAATAAAACTATTGATTATCAAAAATTATTAGACTATGGTTTTCTAAAAAACGAAGATCAATATTTATATGAACAAAATATCTACAACGACCATTTTAAAGTAATAATTACGATAACTAAAGATAAGCAAACATCTAAAATAATGGATTTAGCTATAAATGATGAATATACTCTCGTAGATATTAAAAATTATACAGGTAATTTTGTTGGTATGATTAAAGAAGAATATGAACAAATCATTAATGATATTTTAAAAAATTGTACTACCTTAAATATTTTTAAAAGTCCAGAATCTCAAAAAGTTATTAAATACATTAAAGATAAATATAACAATAACTTAGAATTTTTATGGGAAGATTATTCCGGGGCAGTCTTTAGGCATTCTGAAACTAAAAAATGGTATGGTATTATGATGAATATTTCTCAAACAAAACTTGGTTTAAAAGAAGATGAATTTGTGGATATAATCAATTTAAAATATCCCAAAGATGATATTATCAAGATAATTGATAACATACATATCTTTCCCGCTTATCACATGAATAAAAATCACTGGATAACTATAACTCTTACCCAAAATTTAAATTTAAAAGAAATTTATCAATTAATCGACCTTAGCTATTCCCTAACTCTTTAATATTTCAATAAACTTACGAACAGTAAAAGAAGGTTCCCGTTTATTTTTTAAAGCATATCCTAATTTTCTTTTAGGAATCTTTAATTCTGTTTTAATTTCAAATAAAGTTTTATCTAATTTATCTTTTATAAATTCTTTAGGAAGTAAAGCTATACCCAAATTATTCTCGGCTAATTTAGCTAATAAATTTTGACTAACTACTTCCATTTTTAGATTACAATCTAATTTTTTATTTTTTAAAAATTCTTCAAAATTTAAACGGGTAACAGAAGGCTTTTTAGGTAAAATAATATCTTCTTTTAAAACCTCTTTAATACCTTTATAAGTTTTTTGAGCATATTTATTTCCTCCCACTAGACAATCATTTAACTCTAAAATAGGTTCATAATATATATCGTTTATTTTATAACTTGGAATAGCACTTACTATAATATCTAAACTTCCATTTCTTAAATCTTTAATTAAATTATCCGTTAAATCATTTATTATCTTAATTTCAATTTTAGGATAAGCCTCATGAAAGATTTTGATATAAGGCATTAAAAAATGTTCACATATAGTTGCCGATGCTCCAATGTTAATTACTCCTTCTTCTAAATTTTTTAAAGAAGTAAATTTATTTGTTCCATTAATAAAGTAATTCATTCCCTCTTTTATATAATTATATAATTCTTCTCCTTCATGAGTTAATATAACCCCTTTAGGTGTTCTAATAAAAAGTTCTCCTCCTAATTCATTTTCTAATGTTTTTATAGCTTGCGTTACTGCCGGTTGACTAATTAATAATTTGTCTGCTCCCTTAGATATACTCTTTTGATTTGCTACTTCATAAAAGACTTTATATAACTCAAAATTTATGTTCATAATATAACCTCCTCTTATATGTACAATAAGAAATATATATTAGAATTATATCATAAATAGTTGTATAATACAATTAAGAAAGGACTAATAATATGAACAAAGAAGAATATTTTAAATTAAGAAAATTAGAAAAGCAAAAAGAAGAATATGAAAAAATATGGGAACAATTAAACAATTTATTTCGTTGGAAAAATTATTTTAAAAAAGAGGATTCTAAACAAGCTCTTGCTAAAATTAACGAATATATTTACAAAATGCGTATTCCATTAAACAAAACAACTAGAGAATACAATCACTTAAAATATACTATGTTATCTAAATGTTCCCATGAAATTCTTATCAAATTAAAAACCCAATATTACTGTGCCTATTGTCATAATGAAATAGATAATGAAATTATTAATTCAATTAAATCTAAAACCATAATTGATATATCAGAATATCCGGTTTATATATATGAAGATTTTATTGCTCCAATTATTTATCAAAATATTGATAATAGTCTACTTCACAATTTAGACCCAATTGAACATTTAAAAGAAATTGAAGAGCAAATAAAAAGTATTAATATCCCATCCATTTATTTAGATTATTTAGATTTTTCAAAATTCAAATTAGAATTGAGGCGAAATGATAATGCTTAAAAAAGATATTGTTGCTTTAATAGAATACTATAAAAATTTAAGAAAAAGTAATTATGGTAACCAATCGGAATACTTAGATTGTGACATTTTAGAATATGAAATTCCCCAAATACCTGAAATATCAGAACACTTAAATATTTTAAAAAAAGAACTAGAAGAAATCAAAGCCAATAAAAGAAATGCTTTAAAATATGTTGAAGATAATCAAACCAAAGTCAAAGATTTAAAAACTAAATGTCCTCATCCTCTAATTTTTAGAAGTTATGGTGGTGGTTTTGGTAGTAGCTTTTCTATAGGTTGTCATTGTGCTCTATGCCATAAAGATTTAAACTATAAATTTGAAACCCATAAAAATATTGTTGTTCTTAATCCAGAATATTATGATGGAGAAAATTACGAACGAAACTATAATGACAAAGACGTTTATAATTTTCTTATAAATATTTTAAAAGATAAAAATGACGATGATGAAATAGATTTGTCTAAAGAGTTTAAAGATTTATTTGCCAATTTAGATATTGGTGAAGTTACGATAAATGGCAAACTTTATTATAAAGAATACAAAATTTTAATAATTGCAGGTACTAATCATTTTGTTTTAAATGAAAATACTTCTTTAATTAAAAAACCAGATAATACCTTGGAAAATATTTTAAAATGTCTAGCTCATATTCAACGAACTCGTCTAACTATCTTTTCCGAAGAAGGTTTAAGAAAAGAACCTAATGGTTATCCTAAATTCGAATTTGTTAGTGTTGAAGATTTACAAAATTTGTTAACTAGTAAACAAGATATATTTTATGACTTAATAATTGATGCGACTACTTTATTTACATATAATTTACAAAAAAATCAAGAAACCTATAATTTAGAATTTACGCCTTATAAAATTGATTTAAAAAAATATTTCCCCAATAGTCCCATTTGGCATTTAGAAAAAATTGAAGACCAAAAACAATTTTACATTTTCTTAAAAGAATATTTAGCACAATCTAAAGAAATCAGCAATGACCTTAAAAGATTATTACTAAAAAAATAAAAATCAAGAATTATTTTTCAGTCTTGATTTTTTTAATTTATAAGTTGTTAATTTTATCTTCGACCCTTTTGAACTTCGTCAACTATTCCTAATTCTTGAAGTATTTGTTTAATATTATTATCTAATTCTTTTTCTCTTTCATGTATTTTATGTTTTTCTATTAATAATCGTTTGTATTCTGCTAATAACTCTTGCTTTCTTTCATAACTTTTTCTTAAAATTGGATCAACAATTCTAGAAGGTTTAACATTCTTATCATTTAAAGTAGCTCTTATTTCCACTGCCACATATCCTGAAGGTAAAATTTCTTCCTTATTTTCTTTAAGATTAATTCCTAATTGTTCAAGTTTTTCCATCAATTCTTGAGCTTTAGTTTTGTTCATTCCTCCAATAGCATAAACTTTAGTTCCATAATTTATTAAATCTTCTAAAGTAAATATATCATTATTATAAAGTAAAAAGCAAAGTTGTTTAGAAAAACCATAAGTATCTAATAATATTATATTTTGTTTTCTTTTTTCTTCTGCTAATTCTTCAATTGATTTATACTCGCCTTTTAAAGTTAAACCTAAACTATGAACAAAATCTCTTAATTCTTTTAAATATTTATCTCCAAATTGTCTAAACTTCAAGATTTTATCATAATCATAAGCTAGTAATTCTCTAAAAGTGTTTACTCCATGCCATTGAAAACTTCTTTTAATATGTGTAGATAATTGTAATTTTTCTATAGGTGTATTTAATAATTCTTCAGGTAATTCAACTAATATTTTATTTCTTTCTTCTTCCATTTTTAATTCCTTCTTTCTAAAATTATTATAACAATAATCCATTATTAAAACAATTATTTTCCTTTTATTTTAATTTTTTCTTTAGAACAACTAAAATTAATTAATATTCCTGTACTTTCATATCCAGCATTAATATAAGCTTTATTTGAAGGTGCATAATTATAATCTGTATAAAGAAGAGGAATTAAACCACTTTTTATTAATTTATCAGTTAAATAATAAATTAAGTTTGCAGCATAACCTTTACCCCGTTCTTCAACCGGTGTATAAACATGATTTAAACAAGCTTCATCATCTACTACTTTATAATAAACCATTGATACAATTTTATTATTAGCATTCCGCCATACATATAAGTTATTTGATTCCATCATAGCTTCCACATCTTCTTTAGCTTGTTCTAAACTTATAGCATCTACTCCAACCATTTCTAAAGTATCTTCATACCAATATTTAGTTAATAAATCTTTTTCACTATCTAAAGGTTTAGAAATTAAACCATCACATTCTTTAGGCTTTTTGGCTTCTTTGCAATATAAACTACCCATCTCAAAATAATCATCTGTATTTATTTTAGCATAGCCTTTACTTATTAATTGTTCATATAATTCTTTTTTACAAGTAAATTTATCTTTTTCTTCATCCGATAAATAATATTCTAAAGCTTCAATTAATTCATTGATTTTATCACCAGGAAAATTATCAATAGTCCAAATCCAAGTAGGCCAACCGATTTTTCCACGACAAATTATATATGTTTCTTCATCAGAATATAACATTAAATCAGAACTACTAAAATTTTTAGCAATAACATGAAATTTAGTTTTATCTTTTAAATATTCTGTACTTTGAAATATTTTATTATCTTTATCAATCTTTTTTAGCATTTTTTACTCCTTTCTACTTTTTTATTTTCATATAAATGTCATCTACACTTTCATTATCAATGATTGTAACATCTTTATCTACTTTATATTCAATAAATCCTAATTTTTTATAACAATGAATAGCTCGTAAATTATTTGATAAAACAATTAATCTAATTTCATCTAATTTTAAAGTATTAAAACCATATTCAATAAGTGTTTTCATTCCTTCATATCCAAAATGTTTATTTTGCATTTCCCCAGTTATCGTAATTCCCATTTCGGCACTAGCACCTTCAAATTTCAATAATTCTATATTACCAATAAATTTATTAGTATTTTTTTCTAACATTGTAAATATTACTGCATTTTGTTCTAATTTAGATTGAATCCATTCCTCTTCCTCTTCATAACTAAAAGTTCTTATTTCATTAGAAATAAATTTAGCAACATTTATATCATTAACCATTGTTAAATAATCGTTTATAAATTCCATAGAAATAGGAACATAAATTATATTTTCTGACTCTAATAAATATTTTTGCATTGTTTTTCACCTCCTTATATTCTTGCTATCATTAAATTACTAGATGAATATTTTTTTAAACCTTTATTAAAAATAATAAATGCCAACATAATAAACAATATAGTTACTCCTATTACAATAACAAATAAATAAATATTAAATTCACTAATAATCTTAACTGGTAAATAATTAGCTATACCTACTGGTATTAACGTAAATAATAATATTTTTACTACCCCTTTAAATATTCCTTCGGGATATGTAGCTATATTAGTCATTAAACTATTACCTGTATCGGCGATAATATCTGATTTTTGAAACCAAAAGCTTAAACTATTTAAAATAACTGATACACAAGTTATAATTAAACCACCACATATAACAAATAAAGTAAATAACAAGAAACTACTAATATTAAATCCATAGACAAATAACATAATATAACCATATAGCATATCTCCAATTGCTGATACATCAACATCCGTACATATCGCTGATAATAAAACATTTTTAGGTTGAACTAAATAAACATCTAGTTTACCATTATTAATAGTATCAGATAAACTAAAAGCTTTCTTAAAAAAGAAATGGGCAAAACCATAAGTCGCGGATGCTATTCCCCAAAGAAGCATTACTTGTTTAAAACTATATCCACCAACATTATCTTTTAAAGAAAATAGTATTAACCATTGAATAATAAAACTAGCATTATTTAAAATCATAAAAATAATATTTGTTATAAAAGTTACTTTATTTAACATTTCTCGCATTACAGCATATTTTATAGCTAATAATGAAACTTTTAATTGATTTTTAACCTCCATTAACATTTAATCTTTTCACTCCTATCTTATATACTAAACTACACATTAAATAGGCTATTATAATATAAATAAATTGAAATATTATAATATTTATAAATTCTGCCCAATTAAAGTTGACAAAAAGATGTGCTGGTCCATAAGAAACAACATATATAGGGCTAAATTTTAAAATAGGTTGAATAAAAGTTGGAAAATATTCAATAGGAAATATTGTTCCTAATACTAAAATAAGTTTACTATATACCCAATAAAAAGGGTTAGCATCTTCAATAATAAAAGAAAATAAACCAATAAATGTCAATAATAATGTACTTATAACCGTGGCTAATATCCCTGTTATTAAAACAGCTAAAATACTAAAGATATTTAAACTAGGAAAGTTTCCTAAAAAGATTAAACCAATAAACATTCCTAAAACAATATACATTATAGCTCTAATAAAACAGCTACCTAAATGAGTTGCTAAACAATAACCAATATAATTATATGGTTTATTTACATTATAAGCAATATTTCCCCCTCTTACATCATCGATTATTTTCGCACAATATTTCCTTCCGCTTAAAACACTCCATAATATTTCCGTTATTATTACATACCAAATCATTTGCGACATTGTATATCCATTAATAATTTGATTAGGTTCATTATAAATGTATTTCCATAGATTAAAAAATATAAATAACATAATAAAATAACCAATAAAACCAGCTAAAACATTAAGAATATATTGCATATTACTCATTACTTCTGTTTTAAAGATAAACCAATATTTTTTCATTTTTTAGTTCCTTCTTTTTTATAAATATTACTTATAATATCTTCTAAAGGTATATTGGCAATATTAATATCTACTATCTTATCTGGATTTAATAACTTTAAAGCATCCGCAACACTTTTTTTGGTCGTATCAACTTCTATTTTTAAATTATAGCCTTTATCTTTTAAAATAGTTATTCCCTCTTCATCATCTAAATTAATCTTTTCTTTCATTTTAGCTTCTACTATTTTTTTATTAAGATAATGATATTTTAAATTTTCCATAGAATCATCCAAAACTACTTGACCATCATTAATTATGATAACTCTTTTACATAATTTTTCAATATCCCCAACATCGTGACTAGTTAGAAAGATTGTAGTTTTATATTCTTTATTCATTCGTTTAATTAATGTTCTAATATTTTCTTTAACTACTGGATCTAATCCAATTGTTGGCTCATCTAAAAATAATATTTTGGGCTCATGAATTAGTGATGCAACAATTTCACATCTTATTCTTTGGCCTAATGATAAATTGCGAACTGGCGTATTTATAAATTCATCTAATTCAAATAAAACGCGAAATTCTTCAATCTTTTTTTCAACCCGTGATTCTGGTATATCATAAATTGCCCCAAAAAATTTAAAATTATCATAGGGTGTTAAATGGGTCCATAATTGTTCTTTTTGACCAAAGACAGTTCCTATTTGATAAGCTAACTTTTTTCTTTCTAACTTGGTGTCAATACCTAAAACTTTTATGTTACCTTTATCTGGATACAATATTCCTGTAAGCATTTTTATAGTGGTACTTTTACCCGCCCCATTAGGACCAATAAAGGCAATGATTTCGCCTTTTTCCACTTTAAAGCTTATATTTTTAACTGCTTTAACCATTTTATATTGGGGTTTTATAATTGCTTTTAAACTTCCTTTTAAGCCTTTATCTTTTATTTTTACTTTAAATGTTTTAGATAATTTATTTATTTCAATTATTGCCATACTTACCACACTCCTTACTTTAAGTTCTACTTTCTCTTAAATTATACCAAATATTTCTTAAAAGTAAATAAAAAAGCACCAAAATCACCAATAAGTGACTCCGCGCTTTAAAGACACGTGTAAGTATTTATACTCGAAATAGCTCACATATTTGTTTATATTTCCTCACTTGCCAAACATTATAAGCTATTTTTCTATATTTGTCAAGTTTTTTTAAAGGCCCTATCTTTTATTTATTTCCTTTTTAATAAATTTTATAAACTCTTCAATATTTAAAGTATCTGTTTTTTCTTCTCCTAATCTGCGATAACTAATTAAGTTATTTTCTTTTTCCTTATCACCTATTATTATAGTAATGGGATTTTTCATTAAATTACTATGTCTAATTTTTTTACCCATTTGTTCTTTAGAATCATCATACTCTACTCTTATATCTTCATCTCTTAAAATTTGTTGAATTTTCTTGCAATAATCATCATGATACTTAAGGCTTACTGGAATAATATTTACTTGAACTGGAGAAAGCCAAATTGGTAAAACTCCTTTAAATTGTTCTAATAATAAAACTAAAAATCTTTCATATGAACCTAAAACCGCTCTATGAACCATCACCGGAGTTTGTTTTTCCCCATTTTCATCTATATAAAATAATCCAAATCTTTTAGGCATAGCAAAATCTAATTGAACTGTAGGAATTTGAATATCTCTACCTAAAGCATCTTTAAACATAAAATCTAACTTTGGACCATATAAAGCTGCTTCCCCTTCACATTTTTTAGCCTTAAGACCTAATTCATCAGACACTTCTTTTAATATTTGTTCACATAAGTCCCAATCTTCTTTACTACCAATATATTTTTCGGGATGATTATAATCTCTTACAGACAAAGAAACCCAATATTGATCCCATAAACCCATTCTAGTATAAAAATCTTTTATTAAATTACACATATTGATTACTTCTTGTTTTACTTGCTCGCGCCTACAAAATGAATGGCCATCTTCCACAGTAATAGCATATACTCTAGAAAGACCCCCAACAGCCCCAGGAAGTTCTGCTCGATATTGTTTATCGCTTTCCATATATCTAATCGGCAATTCTTTATAACTTCTAATTTTTGATGCATATATTTGAGTATGATGAGGACATTGCACCGGTTTTAAAACAAATTTATGTCCTTTGGGTGATTCTACTCTAAATAATTCTTCATTAAATTTCCCTGCATGACCTGAAGTTTCAAATAATGAAATATCGGCTAAAGAAGGACAACTTACTTTTTGAAAACCATATTTTCTACATAATTTTTCCATTTCTTTTTGAAGTTCATCTTTAACAATAGTTCCTCTTGGTGTATATAAAGGAAGACCTGCTCCTACATAATCCGAAAAACAAAATAAATCTAAATCATGCCCAATTTTACGATGATCTCGCTCTTTTGCTTCTTCTAAAAATTGTAGATATTTATTTAACTCTTCTTGATTAGAAAAAGCTACTCCTACAATTCTTGTAATCATTTCATTATTAGCATTTCCTTTATAATAAACACCACTTATCTTTAAAAGTTTAAAATAAATATTAGAATCTAATTTCTTTATTTCTTTTTCTAATTTATTAAAATCTTTTTCACTTATTTGTTCATCAACTTTAAATTGATAATAAAATTCATCAGCATTATAAAACATATCATCTAATCTTATATTATGATATTCTTTTTGAATTACCTTTTTTAATAATTCACAACATTTTTCATTCATATTTTACCTTCTTTCTTTATTTGCTTTCGAAGGAGAAAATCGTATCATATTCCGTTTCTACCATATAACCATCTCCTTATTAAAAAAAGAGGATAATACCTTAGGAGTCTTTATTAGACGGTACCATCCTCTTATTTACTTAATTTATATAACCGAAATATTCGGGCAATCAGTTTCCTGTGCAACTAATAGGTAGTAATTATTAGCCTTATTTATTATCTTCCACCCAATGATAACTCTCTTTAAAATAATAAACTAATAATCATATCCTATATTATAGTTTTTAGTAATAATATTTTGCTTTAATATTAAAATTAAATATCTCCTTCAAAAGCACTTTAATTATATCAAATTTATATTAAGTTGTCAAAGTAACCTAAACTTTTTATTACTTAAATAATTAAATGCAATTTTTTAATAATATACATCAATAAACTATTACAATAATTTTATACTTTATTTTTTTAAAAATATAAGTACAATTATTTAAAATTCCTAATTTAAAAGCCAAATAACATTTTCATTAACAATTTACTATATCTTTATTTCTATATTTTTCTAATATTTTGTTTTTGTCTAATCATTTGATAATGAAACTGTGTTTCTCCACTTTTAACAAAGCCTAATCTTTCATATAATGAACCAACTGGATTTTGTTTAAAATATTGAATTTCAACATCTCTATCTTTATTTTCTTCAAGTTTTTCCATTAAAATTTTTGTACCAATACCCTTACCTTGATATTCAGGAATAATGCAAATATTTCCAACTTCATAATTTCCATTATCTAATATTTCACCATTATAAAATCCTATTTTTTTATTTCCGTCAACAATTATGTATGCATTATCTTTAACTGTTGTTATAAAGTTTTCAAAGTATTTTCTCTGTTCTTCTTCAATCCAAGAACCCCAACATTCTTCAACATATTTTTTATAAGCATTTTTCTTTACTTCATATACAAATTCATAATCATTATCTGTATAAGGTATTAATTGAATATCATTATTCATAATATCATTCCTCCTCTTTAATTTTATCATATATAATGCTAAATATCAAATTTTTTATAAATGAAATTTAGGAGTATCTCCTTAATTTATCAAAACATTTTGTCATTGACCAAACTTGCAACATTTTTTAAACATTTTAAAATTATTTATTTCGCCCTTTATTAGCTATTTCCTCTTGAATTAATTTAATAAACTCTTCTAAAGAAACATTAACAGTTTCTTCACTTCCCATTTTGCGATAACTAACTGTTTTACTTTCTACTTCACTATTGCCAATAATAATATTATATGGTACTTTTTTTAATACACTTTCGCGCATTTTATAGCCTAATTTTTCCTCCCGATCATCTAAATTAACTCGTAAATTATTTTCTTTTAATTTTTCATAAATTTCTTTTGCATAATCTAAATGATAGTTATTATTAACCGGAATTACATTAATTTGCATTGGAGATAACCATAAAGGCAGTGCTCCTTTAGTTTCTTCTAAAATAAAGGCCGTAAATCTATCAAAAGTTCCAAATATAGCTCTATGAAGAACTACTGGTGTTTGTTTAGCTCCTGTATTATCGATATAAGTTAGTTCAAATCTTCTAGGTAATAAGAAATCTAATTGACAAGTTGATAAAGTTACTTCTGGACCTACTGCGGGTTTTACTTCCACATCTAACTTAGGTCCATAAAAAGCCGCTTCCCCAATCGCTTCAAAATATGGAATATTTAGTTCTTTTAAAACTTCTCTTAATTTAGCTTCCGCTTTATCCCACATTTCATCATCATCAAAATATTTTTCTTTATCGTTCTTATCTCTTAAAGATAATCTAAACTTATAATCTTTAATTCCAAAATCTTGATAAACATCCAAGATTAATTCAACAACTTTTTTAAATTCTTCCCCAATTTGTTCAGGAGTAACAAATAAGTGAGCATCATTTTGGCACATACAACGAACTCGCTCTAAACCTTTTACAGCTCCACTCGCTTCATAACGAAAATCTGTGGCAAATTCCCCAATTCTAATTGGTAAATCCCGATAAGAATGAATTTCATTACCATAAACTAACATATGATGCGGACAATTCATTGGTCTTAAAACAAACTCTTCATCATCAACTTGCATTTTTGGAAACATATTTTCTTGATAATGTTCCCAATGTCCACTTGTTTTATATAAATCAACTGTACCCACACATGGCGTATAAACATGTTTATAACCTAATTTTTGTTCTTTTTGATAAATATAATTTTCTAATTCTTTGCGCACAATAGCTCCATTAGGTAACCATAAAGGCATTCCTTTACCTACTAAATCATGATTCATAAAAATTCCTAGATTAGCTCCAATTTTACGATGGTCGCGTGCCTTTGCTTCTTCTAGTTCTTTTAAATAAGCCTCTAAATCTTCTTCCGTATTAAAACATACCCCATATATTCTTTGTAACATCTTATTATTTTTATCTCCCTTATAATAAGCTCCACTAAATTTAAGTAATTTAAAATGTTTTAATAGTTTAACACTTTCAACATGAGGCCCTCGACAAAGGTCGGTAAAATCCCCTTGCGTATAACAACTAATTGTTGTTCCCTCTTCAAAATTATTAATTAAATCAATTTTATAAGGGTCATTTTTAAACTCTTCTAAAGCTTCTTCTTTACTTAATTCTCTTCTGATAATTCTTTTGCCATCTTTAGCAATTTTTTTCATTTCTTTTTCAATTTTTTCTAAATCTTCAAGCGTTAGAGTTACATCCCCTAAATCAATATCATAATAAAATCCTTCTTCAATTACTGGTCCTA
>CANQOE010000013.1 GCA_947625315.1 uncultured Bacilli bacterium
AGATATCGAATGCTTTATTCAAGGGGCAATGTGTACATCGATAAGTGGTAAATGTGTTTTATCTAACTGTTTAACTAATCGAGATTCTAATCGAGGAGGGTGTGCCCAAATATGTCGCTGGGTATTTAATATTAATGATAATCCTCAAGTATTTAGTATGACTCCTAAAGATTTGAATATGGCTCTTTATTTAACTGAATTAGAAAAACTAGGAGTTACTTCTTTAAAAATTGAAGGAAGAATGCGCTCTATTTATTATATTGCAACTGTTGTTTATGAATATCGGCATTTATTAGATAAACTAGCAATGCATAATTTAGATGAAAAAGACATATTATATTCTAATGCGATTATTAATCGTTGTGCTAATCGCGAAAGTAAACCGCAATTCTTTGATAAATTTCCAACCGCGGAAGAACAATACTTCTTAGGAAGAGAAGAAGTTTCGAATCAAGATTTTTTAGGATTAGTTTTAGGTTATGAAAATAATTTATTAAAGATTGAACAACGCAATTTATTTAAAGTTGGCGATATAGTCGAATTTTTTGGACCAAATTTAGAACCTCTAACTTATCAAATAACGAAAATATATGATGAAGATATGCATATAATAGATACTGCAAGGCATCCCAAAATGCTTACTTATTTAGAGTTTACATCTAGTTTACCTAAATTTAGTATAATGCGTCTAAAAGTATTTGACAAAAACGATTATTTGTAGTATTCTTTTATAGATATACATTTTTATGCGAGGTGAAAAAGAAAGATGAACGAAAATGAAAATGTTGTCTTAACTCCCGAAGGTTATTTAGCCTTAGAAGAGGAATTAAATGATTTAAAATTAAACAAAAGACCAGAAGTAATTAATGCTTTAAAATATGCCCGTAGTTTGGGTGATTTATCAGAAAATGCCGATTATGATGCTGCTCGAAATGAACAAGCTCAATTAGAAGGACGTATTAAAGAATTAGAATATAAACTAGAACATTCTACTATTATCGATAATAAAGATAAAAATGTAGCCAATGTTGGTTCGACAATTGTTATTGAATATGATGTCGATGATTGTGAAGAGTTTAAAATTGTAGGTTCTTTAGAAGCTGACCCATTTAATAATAAGATTTCTAATGAGTCCCCAATTGGGAAAGCTGTTATTGGACATAAAGCTGGCGAAAAAATCCAAGTAGAAAGCCCAAATGGTTCCTATGAAGTTATTTTAAAAAGTGTAAGTTAGTTATTGCTTTTGCTTTTTAAGTATGCTATAATCTTAGACGTAACCAGAAAAAAGACAATCCGCTTTATAATTTATATATGATTGTTGGTTAAATAATATATAGAGAAAGGATGTTGGAAATGGCTAATTTAGTCGATAAAATTAATGAACGCCATCAAAGAAAAGACATACCTGAATTTCGTGTAGGCGACACTGTAAGAGTCGATGTCTGGGTAAAAGAAGGAAAAAAGGAAAGAATCCAAGCTTTTGAAGGCTTAGTTGTAGCTAAAAAGGGGCATGGAGTATCTGAAACTTTTTCGGTAAGAAAGAAATCAGGTAGTGTAGGAGTAGTAAGAGTATTTCCAGTTAATGCTCCTACTATTGATAAAATAGTCGTTATTAAAAAAGGCTTAGTTAGAAGAGCGAAACTTAACTTTATCAAAGGTATGCGTAAAGAATACCGCGTTAAAGAAAGAAATTAAGAGTGAAGAAATTCATTCTTTTTTTATAAGTTAATTAAATATAATGACTAACTAATAAAAAAATGCTATAATTAATTAAAGAAAGAGAGGAAAATTTTTTGAAAAAACTATTAGTTTTATTATTAGTATTGATTAGCATTTGTTTAACTGGCTGTCAAAAAGAAAAAGAAAAAATATCAACTATCAAAATTACCGAAAATAATGATATAACTTTAGCTATTAAAGATGGTACTCTAACAAGTACAGGGGCAACTTTAATACTAAATAATAATAGTGATAAAACATATACATATTCAAATGATTATGGAATAGAATTTAAACAAAATGATAATTGGTATGAATTAAAGGGAGAATTAATTGTTGAAGTTCCTATTTTAACTATTAATGCACATGAAAGTAAAGAAATTAAAATAGGTTGGGAAAATAGTTATGGAAAGTTAAAAAAAGGAACCTACAGGCTTATTAAAAGTGTAGGTTTTAATGATAAAAATTTTTATATTGCTGAAGAATTTGAAATTAATTAATATATTATTATAAATTTAAGGATTGTTATTTACTTATATTAGTTTAACAATCCTTTTAATTTTCTAGAAATTATTTTTTCTTTAAGCCAATATTTTTGCCAATAGCTCCACCTAATACACTACTAGCTATTAAAATAACATAATAAATTATTCGAGCAATATTAAAGCTACTTTTAAAAAAGATTAAATTTAAGAGAATAAGAAAAATAACAAACATTAAACTTAACTTTAAACCAAGAAGATAACCTTTTTCTTGAGTTTTTAGACTAGCTTTTAAAGAAATAACAAAGAAAGATATTGCTATTAAGATAACTCCTGCTTTTTTAAAGCTTAAGCCTGTTAAATTAAGAAGAGAAATAAGAAAAGAAATTATTAACATAATAATAATAAATATTCCTAAATATTTTAAATAATTTAAAACTTTTGCCAAATAAATCACCTAATAAAATATATTAATTGATTAAAAAAATATGAATATTACCATAATAAAGATAGGTGATTATTAAATGCAATTATTTAATGTTATTTTTCGAACTTTATTTTTTTATTTTTTTGTAACATTGGCTTATCGGATTATGGGTAAAAGAGAAGTGGGACAACTTGGGGTTATTGATTTAATAGTTTCAATTTTAATTGCCGAGTTAGTAGCTATTAGTATTGAAAATATTAATGATTCGATATTTTTAACAATTATGCCCATAACTTTATTAGTTGCTTTAGAGTTACTCCTTGCTTATTTATCGATTAAATCTAGAACTTTTCGGGCTTTATTTTCAGGTAAACCTTCTTTAATTATTGCTAATGGCAAGATTAACTATCACGAAATGGTTAAACAAAGATATAATTTAGATGATTTATTATTATCTTTAAGACAAAAAGAAATTAAAAATATTGAAGATGTCGAATATGCTTTTTTGGAACCTAATGGAAAGTTATCAATTTTTAAATATAATTTTTTCAAAATTAAAAGTGCTTATCCGATGCCTTTAATTGTCGATGGAACTATTAATAAGAAAACTTTAAAATATTTACATAAGACAAGTAGTTGGTTAGAATTAGAATTAAATAAGAAAAATCTTAAATTAAAAGAAGTATTCTATGCTTTTTATAAAGATAAAAAAATATTTTTAGTTAAAAAAGAAGAAACCAAATAAAAAGACCAATTGGTCTAAATTTCGCGATATTTATTAGCATCTTTATAAGGATTTTTAGGGTCGATATAATCAATAAATAAAATGCCATTTAAGTGGTCTATTTCGTGTTGAAAGGCAACACTTATATCTTCTCTAACTCGAATGGTATAAGGTTTACCATCTATATCTTGAGCTTCTACTGTAATTCTAGCAAAACGAGGAACAATTCCTTCTACTTCGCGATTGATACTTAAACAACCTTCACCTTCACCAACATATATTTTTTCTTCAGAGTGACTAATTATTTTGGGATTTATAACAATATAATTTTTAAAAGAATGGTCTTCTAATTCTTCGACAATGACAAATATTCTTTTAGGTTTACCAATTTGAATGTAAGCTAAACCCATCCCAGCACGTAAGTTATATTTTTTAGCTTCTTCTTCTATTTGGCTCATTGTAAGTAAAGTAAGCATATCTTTAATTGTTGCTTTATCTTCTTTAGATAAAGGAAAAGTAACTTCTTTACTTTTAAGACGTAAAGTTTTATCTAATTCATCTAAAATTTTTAAATCGGGTAGTTTCAAGATAATCACTCCTTTAAACCGGTTATATTTTATCATAAATTACTTAAAAAGGCAATTAAAAAATGATATATGTTTCTATTATTCTAAGCATTTTTTTCAAAAAAAGAGACATTAACCAATTATCGATTAATGCCATAAATCTTAATTATATACTCATAGTTGTCCAATAATTCTCGATGTTCCAACGGCCGCGATTATTAAAAAAACTATAAGAATTATCAAAACTATTAATAAAGCACAAAAGTAAGAACGAGCATAATTTCGTAAATTAATATTACTTGTTGCCCCACAAGCAAAAACAATTAAAAGAATAAAACCAACAAGGGGAATAGCAAATAATAAATTCCAACCAAAATAAGCCCAAGCACCTAATGGTTTATATTCTATAGGAATATCTTTATTTGTTTTATAATCATGATACATTTGATTATTATAACCTTGATTATAGCTTTGATTAGGAATATTTTGATTTGGATACATTTGATTATTATAATTTTGATATTGATTATCAACTTCAACTACATCTTTTGCATTATTCCCACCACAATTAGGGCAAAACTTTACTCCTTCCTCTAATTTTGTTCCACAATTTTGACAATACATCTAATAAAACAACTCACTTTCTTATTTTAATTATAATATATATTTTTTAATAATGCAACATTAAAAAATGACATATTTTATGCCATTTTTTAATTATTATATTAGTTATTGTTTGAGCCGAAATTCCATCCTGCCCCAATTATAATTACAAGTAAAATGAATAGAACTATCCAAATGGCTGCCCCAATACCATAACCACTAGTATAACCGGCATAACCTTGATTACCACCACATGGTTGACAACCATAGTTTCCACCATAGTAGCCATTATTTCCGTAATAATACATATTTAGACCTCCTTTATGTATCTATTAATAGTTTACGTGAGTTAGCACGTTTTTGACAATAATTTTGCGTTAATTTTCAAAATTTCTTTTTTTTAAGAAATATATGTGTTAAAATTAGGATAGGAGGAAGAGCTATGAAGAAACTATGGCAAAAAATGGATATTGTTTTGTTATTTTTAACGTTAATTTATAGTATATTTGGTTTAATTATGATATTTAGTTCTTCTTCAATGAGTACCGTATTAAGATATAATGTTGAACCATATTACTTTTTTATTCGGCAAGCTATAGTTTTAGGAGCTAGTTTTGTTTTAGGTTTATTTGTTTTAAGAATACCAACTAAATCTTATAAATATTTTATTTATATTGCTTTAGGAGCTATAATTGTAGCTTTAGCGGGTTTATTTGCTTATGGTAAGATTACCAATAATGTTTTAAGTTGGTATGATTTAGGGTTTTTCTCGTTTCAACCAAGTGAATTTGCAAAATCAATTATTATTGTTTTTTTAGCCGTTGTTTATAGTCAATTTGAAGCTCGAAAAGTTAAAAACTTTTATGTTTTTTTGTTTCCAATTGCCATTAGTTTAATTATTGTCTTTTTAGTATTAATTCAACCCGATTTAGGAACAGCTTTAATTCTTTGTGCAATTATTTTTTGTATATTTATTAGTGTTCCTTATGTTAAACAAAATATTGTCAAAGCTTTAAAAATTGGCATTGGAGTTGTGGTTATCGTGGCTTTAGCTCTTGTTTACAGTGGGGCCGATATTTTAAATTCTAATCAATTACAAAGATTCAAATTTTTAAATCCATGTAGTCGTTATACGGAAGAAACTGGTTATCAAGTATGTAATGGTTATATAGCTATTCATAATGGGGGTTTATTTGGGGTAGGTTTAGGAAATAGTACCCAAAAATCTTTATATTTGCCTGAAAGTCATACCGATTTTATTTTTCCCATTATTGTAGAAGAGTGTGGGTTAATTGTTGGTATAATTGTTATTATTGGCTATGGAATAATGCTCTATCGTATTTTAAAAATTGCTCGGGAAGCCCAAAATCTTCGGCTAAGTATTTTAGCTTATGGGGTATTTTTATATTTATTATGTCATATCTTAATTAATCTTTTAGGAGTTTTAGCGTTAATACCTTTAACCGGGGTACCTTTACCACTTTTAAGTTATGGAGGTTCTTTTACTCTAAATGTTATAATAATGCTTTTTGTAGTCCAAAGAGTAAGTATTGAAAATAAAACAATTAAAAATAAAAGAGAAATGGCTATGTTAGTCAATTAAGCTTTAATTAAATTAAGGCTTTTTTAATTGTGTAAATTTTTTGTAAAATCAAAATTTTTTTTATTTAAAGAATAGTTTTAATCTTTACAAATAGGGAAGGTTTTGCTATTATTAAGATAAGCAGTGGTACATTGTGGTAGAAAGTGGGGGATTAAAATGTTCATGGGCGAATATCATCATAATATTGATGAGAAAAATCGACTTGTAATACCAGCTCTTTTTCGCGATATTTTAGGTACTTCTTTTGTCGTAACTAGAGGTATTGAAAAATGCTTATATATTTATACGCAAGAAGAATGGCAAAATATTGTGGCCAAATTAGCTAGTATTCCTTTTACGAAAAAAGATGCTCGAACATTTACAAGATCTTTCTTTTCGGCCGCTGTGGGATGTGATTTAGACCGAATTGGTCGGATAATGCTTAATCAATTTCAAAAAGAATATGCAAATATTTTAAAGGAATGTGTCATTATTGGGGCCAATGACCGAATTGAAATTTGGTCTAAAGAAAATTGGGATAAATTCAACGAAGAATATAGTGACGCTTTAGAAAGTGTTGCCGAAAATTTATTTAATGAAGGTTAAGATGCACTATTCAGTAATGAAAGAAGAGGTAATCGAAGCCTTAAATATTCAAGAGACAGGAATATACGTAGATGCCACACTCGGATATGCTGGTCATAGTAGCGAAATTTTAAAAAGAATTAAAAAGGGGATTCTTTTCGCCTTTGATGCGGATAAAGAAGCCATTTCTTATTCGCATCAACTACTACTTACAATTGGTTCTAATTTTAAATTATTTCATGCTAATTTTAAAGATATGGAAAAGTATTTAAAAGATGAAAAAATTGAAGAAGTCGATGGCTATTTATTTGATTTGGGAGTATCTTCACCCCAAATAGATAATGAAAAACGAGGCTTTAGCTTTATGAAAAACGGAAGTCTTGATATGCGAATGAATCAAGATTCTAAAATTAGCGCCCAAGATATTGTAAATAGTTATAGTGAACAATCTTTAAGAGATATTTTCTTTAAATATGGAGAAGAAAAACAAAGTCGGGTTATTGCTAAAGAAATAATAAATGCTCGTAAACAAAAAGCTATTACGAAGACTTTAGAATTAGTTGAAGTAATAAAAAAGAGTGTGGGAGCTAATTATTTTTATAAAAATCATCCCGAAAGATTAATATTTCAAGCTTTAAGAATTGAAGTTAATCAAGAGTTATCTTCTTTAGAAATTGCTTTAGAATACGCTATAAAACATTTAAAAAAAGGAGGAAGAATTGTTGTTTTAACATTTCATTCTCTAGAAGATAGAATTGTCAAAAATATTTTTAAAAAATATAGTGAAGTTGATGAAGTATTTAAAGGTATGCCTAGTATTCCTTTAGAATATCAACCAATTATTAAAATTATAAATAAAAAAGCTATTCAAGCTAGTAATCAAGAATTACAAGAAAATTCCCGAAGTAAAAGTGCTAAAATGCGGGTAATAGAAAGGATATAAACTATGCGAACTAAAAAAGTTAAGAAAATTAAATTATTAAAAGGGGAAAAAATGATGTTTATTTTAGTAGTCTTTCTTTTAAGTGTAGTTATGCCTTCTTTATTTGTATATACGAAAGCGAGTTTATCTAATTCTAATATTGAATTAGAAAAATTAAAAAATAAAATAGAAACTCAAGAAGATAATAATGAAGCTTTAGGAATGCAAATTGATGAGTTAGCGAGTTTAGATAATATTCAAAATATTGCCAGTGCTAATGGTTTGACGTATAATAATAGTAATATCAAAACAATTGGGGAGTAGGTGGAAATATGAAAATAAGTAGAGTAAAGATTCCTAAGCTTTTTCTAGTTATTTTTTTTATCTTATTTATTTTAATAATTATTAAACTATCTTATGTAGCTTTAGCTAAAAATGTAGAAGGATATAATTTAACTGAATTTGCTAATAATCGCAATACTGTAGAAAAAGTATTATATGCTCAAAGAGGAAATATATATGATGTCAATGGGGAAACTATTGCCCAAAATGCAAATTCTTATACTTTGGTAGCAATTTTAAGTGAAACAAGAGAAGACCATGTAGTAGATAAAGAAGCAACAGCGCAAGCTTTAGCCCAAGTTTTAGATTTAGAATATGATTATGTTTTAGAACGTTTAAATAAACAAGGTTATCAAGTAGAATTTGGAACTAAAGGACGCAATATCAGTGAAAATAAAAAACAAGAAATTGAAGCTTTAAATTTACCGGGAATTGAATTTGTCGAAGGAGTTAAAAGATATTATAAAAAAGGCAAAATGGCTTCTTATGTTGTCGGCTATGCCAAAGAAAATGATGATGGTGAAATAGTTGGGGAAATGGGTGTAGAATATTATTATAATAATATTTTAAAAGGTAAAGATGGTTTAACTATTTATCAAAAAGATGGGGCTGGTTATCAAATGGGGGAAGCTATTACGACTGACCCTGTAAGTGGAAGTGATATTTATTTAACAATTGATTCCCAAATTCAATTAATTGTTGAAGATGCTATTAAAAAATTAGAAAATTATCGAATGGATTGGGTTACTTTAAATGTAATGGATGCTAATACAGGAGCTATTGTAGCTTCTTCAGCTTCTCCTAATTTTAATCCCAATACTTTAGAAGGTTTAGAAAGTTATGTCAATCCTTTAGTAGGTTATGCTTATGAACCAGGTTCGACAATGAAAATATTTTCTTGGTTGGCGGCGATTGAAAATGATGTTTACAATGGGCAAGAAAAATATAAATCCGGAACTGTTAAAGTTGGGGGAGTAACAATAAAAGATTTTAATAATGTCGGATGGGGCGAAATTACTTATGATAAAGGTTTTGCTTATTCTTCCAATGTAGCCGCGACTAATTTAGCTTTCCGGTTAGGCTCTCAAAAATTAGGGGATTTCTATCGGTCTTTAGGTTTTGGCGAAAAAACTAATATTGATTTACCAGGGGAAGAAAGTGGTGTAATTCGCATTAATTATGATACCGAACTTGCTAATGCTTCTTTTGGGCAAGGTATTATGACTACTCCTATTCAAAATTTACAAGCTTTAAGTATTTTAACTAATGAAGGAGTAATGTTAAAACCTTATATCATTTCCAAAATTGTTGACCAAGATGGCAAAGTAACTTTTGAAGCACAAAGAGAAGAATTAGGTAAAAAAGTAGCAAGTGATTCTGTAGATAAAATTCGCAGTTTGATGCATGATGTTGTTTATGCGGGAACTTCAAATATTTGGCAAACTAATAATGTTTCTTTAATTGGAAAGACTGGTACTGCTCAAATTGCTAGTCCAAATGGAGGTTATTTAACTGGTTCTAATGATTATATTTATTCATTCGCGGGTATTTTTCCTGAAGAAAACTCTCGTTATATCTTTTATGTATCGGCTAAAAAACTCGAAGGGGGAGCAGTTAGTTTATCCAAAGTAATAACCGATATGGTCGAAAGTATTGCTAATTATGCTAATATTACCGATACTAAAACCCCTGTAGATGAAACAAAACTAATTAATTTAGATAATTATTTAAGTGGTGATGTTTTAAAAGCGCAAGAAAAATTAACCGCTTTAGGTTTAAATGTTGTAACTATTGGAAATAAATCTACGATTATTAATCAATATCCTTTAAAAAATAGTACCGTATTAAAGGGTAGTAAAGTATTTTTACTTACTGATAAAGAAGAAATACCAATGCTTGATATTAAAGGTTGGAGTAGTAATGAAGTAATTAGTTTTTGTAATTTAATTGGTTTAAAATATAAATTTAATGGTTATGGAAGAGTAGATAGCTTTAATATAGAGGTTGGTAGTATTATTGATTTAAATAGTACTTTAGAAGTTAATTTAAGTACATAAAATAAAGTAATTTCTTCATACTAATAAGGGTGAAGATTAATGCTTAATAAAAATGATTATGCCAATGCTTATCAAGAAAATAATGACCAAATAAATTTTTTAAAGTTTGGTTTATTAAATGAATATGGAGAACAAATAGAACGTTTTAGGGAATCTTATAATATCAATGATATTATTAAAAAAAGATGTAAACAACGTTTTGAAAATCGAAAAAGCCAATAAAAAAATGGTCTTTTTTTAGTTAAAAATGGTAAAAAATGGGGAAAATTAGCAATTTTTTTAAAAAATTAACAAAAAAATAAAGGAAATCAGGGGGGTACGGGAAATATATTATAATGTAGGTAAATTTTTTAGGAGGTGATAAACTTCATGAATAATGGTTATAATATTGAAGAAATACGGCAAAAAGCAAATATTATTGATGTAATAACAAGCTATGATATTCCTTTAACTTTAAAAGGGAAAAATTATTTTGGAATTTGTCCTTTTCATGAAGACCATTCCCCAAGTATGAGTGTATCACCTTCTAAACAAATATATAAATGCTTTTCTTGTGGGGCAGCTGGAAATGTTTTTACTTTTGTGAAAAACTATGAAAATGTGTCTTTTTTAGAAGCTGTTAAAATTGTGGCCGATAAATGTGGTTTAGCTTTTAATATTAAACTTAAAAGAGAAACTAATAACCAAAATAAATTAGAATATGAAATAATGGATTTAGCTTTAAAGTTTTATCATAATAATATTTATACTAAAGAAGCAACAAAAGCTAAAGAATATTTATTAAATAGAGATTTAAGGGAAGAAGATATTAAAACCTTTGAACTAGGATATGCTCCTTTAAATGGGCAAGCTTTAACTAAATTAATGTTAAGTAAAGGTTACAGGGAAGAAGTCTTAGATAATTTAGGCTTAATTAAAAACAATGATTTTAATCCAAGTGATTTATTTATTGATAGAGTGATGTTTCCGATTCACGATTTAGAAGGAAGAGTTGTAGGATTTACAGCTAGAGCTTTAAATGATACTAAAATAGCTAAGTATTTAAATTCTAAAGAAAATGTTATCTTTAAAAAAGGAGATATATTATTTAATTATCATCGAGCTTTAAAAGAAATAAAAAGACAAAAGACTATTATAATCGTGGAAGGTAATATGGATGCAATAAGGCTTTATATTAATGATTTTAAAAATGTTGTAGCTTTAATGGGCACTGCTTTAACCGATAAACAAATGGAAATTATTAAAAGTAATCGCTCTAAAGTTATATTAATGCTTGATAATGATGAAGCTGGAGAAAATGCTACTTTGAGTGTTGGAGAAGCTTTAGAAAAGAATAATATTGAAACTTTAGTTGTCCGTTTAAGTAATGAAAAAGACCCCGATAGTTATATCGTTAAAGAAGGGGTAGAAGCAATGCAGAATGCTTTAGCTAATCCTTTAAGTTTTTTAGATTTTAAACTTAATTATTATAAAAAGAATAAAGATCTAAATAAAGCTAGTGATTTAGTTAGTTATGTTAAAGAAATAATTGGTAATCTTAAAAATGTGGAAGATAATCTAACTAAAGAAATTACAATTAAGAAATTAAGTGAAGAATACGATATTGATATTAATATTTTAAAAAAAGAACTAGCCGTGCAAAATAGTCCTCCGAAAAAAGAAAAAGAAGTTAAAGTTGTTAAAAATAAATTGAGTAAATATGAACTTGCGGCTTCCAATATTTTGTATTATATGATGAATGATTTAAAATTTGTTTATAAATTTCAAAAAGAATTAGGTTATTTTCAAATTAAAGAATATCGTAGTTTAGCTAATGAAATAATCTATTTTGGAGAAAAGAATAAAGAAATAAATATGGCGGATTTTATGTCATTTATTGCCACCAAAGATTATATTTATGATTTTGTTTTAGAAATTATTAACAGAGTAAATGTTGAAGATTTACAAATGAATGATTTTACTAATTATTTAAAAATATGTCAAGAAGAAATGCAAAAACAAAAAATAGCTCAATTAAAAAAAGAAATAGAAGAAGAGTTAGATCCTAATAAAGAAATGGAATTAGCTCAAAAATTAATAGAAATTAAAAAAGGATGTGTTAAAAATGAATGAAGAAGAACAAGTAAAACAAATTGAAGAAATTAAAACTTTAGAAGAAAGAGAAAAAGAATTAATCGAACTTGGTAAAGAACAACATTATGTAACTTATGAACAAATAGCTGAAATTTTAAAAGGCTTAGAAGTTGATAATGATTCTTTAGATGAATTATATAATAACTTAATGGAAAATGATATTCAAGTTATTAGTGAAGAAGAGGAAGCTGGAGAAGATGGAGGAATTAATCCGATACTTGATGAAGAACCTATTTTACTTGATGATGCCGAATTAACGAAAGATATCAATATTAATGACCCTGTTCGGATGTATTTAAAAGAAATAGGACGCATAAGCTTATTATCGCCCGAAGAAGAATTAGAGTTAAGTGAAAAAGTTGCTCAAGGTGATGAAGAAGCTATCAATAAACTAGCTGAATCTAATTTACGTTTAGTTGTTTCCATTGCCAAAAGATATGTAGGTAGAGGTTTACTTTTCTTAGATTTAATTCAAGAAGGTAATATTGGTTTAATGAAAGCGGTTGATAAATTCGATAGTGATAAAGGTTATAAATTTTCAACTTATGCTACTTGGTGGATCAGACAAGCCATTACGCGTGCTTTAGCCGACCAAGCCAGAACTATTAGGGTTCCTGTTCATATGGTAGAAACCATTAATAAAATGAGTAGAGTTCAAAGACAATTAACCCTAGAATTAAATAGAGAACCAACTGAAGAAGAATTAGCTAAAAAAATGAATATCAGCATTGATAAGGTTCGCGAAGTTATTAAAATAAGTCAAGAACCAGTATCTTTAGAAACTCCAATTGGGGAAGAAGATGATTCGCATTTAGGAGATTTTATTAAAGATGAATCTAGTATGTCTCCCGAAGAATATGCCACAAATGAAATATTAAAAGAAGAAATTAGAGGAGTTTTACAAACTTTACAAATAAGAGAACAAGAAGTCTTAGAATTACGTTTTGGTTTAGTTGATGGTACTTGTCATACTTTAGAAGAAGTTGGTAAAAGATTTAATGTTACCAGAGAGCGTATTAGACAAATAGAGGCTAAAGCTTTAAGAAAGTTAAGACATCCTTCAAGAGCTAAAAAGCTAAAAGATTTCCTAGCGGACTAATATATATGTTAAATAAAAAATTAAAGGCTATTGCTAAGTTAATAAATAAAGAAGATATCGTCTTAGATACTTGTTGTGATCATGCCTATTTAGCTATTTATTTAAAAAAGAATAATTTAGCTAAAGAGGTATATGCCTCAGATATTAGTGCGGAGGCTTTAAAGGGAGCTATTAAAAATATAGAAGAAGCTAAAGTAGATATTAAAACTTATTTAGCCGATGGTTTTAAAAATATTGCTAATAAGACAATTAACACGGTAGTTATCGCGGGAGTTGGGGAAAATGTTGTTAAAAATATTTTGACTAAGATACCCGATAATATTTCCAAAATTATTATTAGTAGTAATAATCGTCATTATGAAATAAGAAAAAGATTAGCTCAATTAAATTTTAAATTAACTTATGAAGAAGTAGTTGAAGAAAATAAGAAATTTTATCCAATTATGGTCTATGTAAAGGGTCAGGATAATTTAAGTAAACAATCTTTAAGATATGGTATTAGTAATAATAAGGAGTATTTTAAATATTTATTAACCAAAGAAAAAGAAATATTAAATAATATTCCTTTAAGACACTTTAAAGAAAGATTTAGGCATTTATTAAATATTTATACTTTAAAAAGGCTTATAAAAAGAAACGTGGAGCATTAACTTTTGGGATAGATGTTACTTGATTAGTTATGGTATTAGAAGAAGTTTTAGAATTGACTTCTTTTTTTATAGTTGTTTTCGAATTATTTTGGGGTTTATTAAATTCTTTAAAAACACTTAAAATAGTTTTAGCATTGTTAATCATAGGTTTGGCTTCTTTATAAAGGGGAATTATTTGATTTGCTACACTTAAAGTTTTAGAGATACCTGATATTACTTTACCTAAAGTTAAACCAGTCGAAATAGAATTACCAAACATAGTTTAATCACCTATAAATAATATATGATAAATTCATTAAAAAATGAAAAGTAGTTAATTTAAGCTTGACTTAAAAGGTTATTTAGTGTATTATTAGAATGTAGTCGTTTTGGAGCAGTACTCAAGAGGTTGAAGAGGGGTCCCTGCTAAGGATCTAGGTCGGCGAATGCTGGCGCGGAGGTTCAAATCCTCTCTGCTCCGCCATAAAGATATTAAACCCATTTTGGGTTTTTTCATTTTAATTAATTTTACCTAAAAGATAATCAGCAGATACATTAAAATATTGGCAATAACTGATTAAAAAAGATGTTAATATAATATTTGTACCATTTTCATATTTACTAATTAAAGAACGAGTCATATTTAAATTTTTAGATAATGCTTCTTGAGTTAAATGATTATTCTTACGTAAGTCTTTAAGACGTTTTTTTAATAAATTATAATCTATTTCTTTTTTAGAATTAGAATATGTTTTATGATTGTTTAATCCTAATATATAATCTATAGAAACATTAAAGTAATTACTAAAATCATTTAAACGATTTAAGGGAATAAAGTCTTGTTCTTGTTCCCACATTCCATAAGAACTACGAGCAACTTTTAAAATATTCGCAATATCTTTTTGGGTTTTATTATTTTCTTCTCTTATTTCTTTTAATTTCATATTTAAATTCTCTTTTCATAAATATTATTTTACTAGAAAGTTTATTACAGAAGTTAAAACGACGCAAAATAGAACATTTTTATTGACAATTAAACTTTTCAAGTTTATAATTAATATATAAACTGGGAAGGAAGATAATAAGTGAAAGAAGAAAAAGATAAAGGAATAAAGTTTGAAACATTAAAGAAACCAAAATTAATAAGAAATTTAGTAATATTATTTATGATAACTTTTATAGGAAGTGCAATATATTTTAAAACAAGCAGTGCTAAATATCAAACAACCCAAGTAATACCTATAATAAATACTAAAGTAGTAAATAAGCCATGGTGGACTTTAACAATTAAAGAAAGTGGAAAAGAAGATAAAGTATTAAAGAGTGGACCGGGAATAACATATAATAATTATATATTCGATTATCAATTAGAAAATGGATATGGTATA
>CANQOE010000014.1 GCA_947625315.1 uncultured Bacilli bacterium
CTCCTTTATCTTTTGTTTGGCTATTTTAATTATAACATTTTTTTATTTATCAGTCATTATGTTTAACACAACTTTTCAAAAAATGATTCTCCTCGAATTAATGCTTGAATTACCTTATTTTCGTAGTCATTTAATGTTGAACCATTAAGTTCAATATTATCCTTATTTGTTATAAAATTATTAATAAATTTTTTTAATTTATTCATATTATTTAAAGAATAATAATATATGTTTTTTCAGTTTTTGCTTTACAATTTACAAGACTACAATGGTGGTTCGTAACAATCATCATAGGTTAAATTATATAAAATATTTTGATTTTGATGATTAATATATCCAACTATAAATAAAGCTAAAATTATTAATATTATTATAATTATTAACACTTTATTTTTATTTTTTCCACTTTCGATTTAATTAAATATAATATATATTTACAAAATTTTATATTTTTTTTAAAATGTAAAATTGTCAATGATGTGAAAAAAAATTGATTCAATAATAATTATTGAGTTAATTTTTTCTATTTAATAATAATTTTCTCATTTCATTTGGAGTTTTATAATTTAAAATAGCCATTGGTATATTGTTAGACTTTTTAAGATATAATTTAGCTTGATATCTTAAATCTTTTTCACTTGCTTCATCAATACAAGTATATTGATAAAACTTTTTGTCAAAAGCAATATTATCACACTTGCATATTAACAACCAATATGCGTGTGAAAAAACGATTATTCATTAAAATCATTTTCGTTATTTAAAATACTAATTAATTCATTTAATTTATTTTGTTTTTCTAGTATTTCATTTTTTAAATTTTCTATATATTTTTTTATATTTTCTATACTATTATTTTCTTGCATTATTTTTACCCTCACTCATTAATTGAATTTGAACTTTGATTTCTTCAATTTGCTTATCCAAATCATCTCTTTGACTAGTTAAACTTGATAATTGTTTTTTTAATGCTTCTAATTCTGATGTTGTTATTGCATTATCTTTTTTATCTTCTTTAATTTTGATATACTCTAAATAAAAATCTACTAAATATTTTGCATGACAATTTCTAACATCATAAGTATTTAAATAATCTTTCATAGTTAAATTAGATCTATCTATATTTGATCGAAAAAAACCCCTATATGCTCTTTTTACAAAAGGTATTCCTAATTTTGAACAATCTTTTGTAAAATCTTCTTCATTTGGATCTAGATGGCTTTTAAGCAAAACATCACATACTAAATCCTCTCCCAAATATTTACATCTCAAAATATCAATCATTCTAAAAAATGTATTTCTAGTTGCTTTACTAGGTATTGACTTTAAATTCATATTAATAAAATCCTTTATAGTATATATTCCTCTATTATGTAAGCCAATTAAATTTTGTCCAAAATTCGGTTTTGAATTTAAAAATGGTTCATCCTCTAATCTCATTTCTAAAGTTTTATTATCGTCCATAAAATCACATCCTTCCTTGTAGACGTTTATAAAGTATGCAATAATTATATCATAAACATTGTAACACAACAACAAAATTTTATATTTTTTTTAAAAACTATAGACTTTAGCTTAAGGATTTGATAAACTTTTAATAGGTGGTAGCTTTGAAGAAGTTAGGAGTATCTCTTATTTGTATTGGTTTAATTCTATTGGTATTATTAAATGTCGATAAAATATCTGATAAATTAATTATGATGTTAAATTATGAAAATAGTAAAAAAATTACAAGAATAAACGATTATTATAAAGAAGAAAATTATAATTTAGTTAAAAATACAACTTCTTTTACTCCTTATGGAAAACAAGATATTATAAATATATTTTATACTTTAATTAATAATAGACAAAATGATTATACTATTTATTGTCCTAGTGCGTATAAAAATTGTTTAAAAGATTTAAACGAAATATCAAAAAGTGATACTTTAACTCATATTAATAATTATGTTCATCCTTTTAATTCTTTTACAACTATAGATACTAAAATATATGAAACTGGGGAAATACAATTAAAGATAAATTATTTATATAAAGAAGAGGAAATTAAAGAAATTGAAGAAGAAGTAAAGAAAATATTACAAGAGCTTAAAATAGATGATATAGACAACGATTATGATAAATTAAAAGCTATTCACGATTATATTATCAATAATACTAAATATGATACTAAAGAAAATACAGATAATACTTCAGCTTATACAGCTTTGGTTAATCATTTAGCTACTTGTAATGGTTATACGGATTTGATGGCTATTTTCTTATCGAAAATGGGCTATAATAATTTTAAAATTGCCACGACTAAAACCGAAAATAATAAAGGGCATGTTTGGAATGCTGTTTATTATGACAATAGTTGGCGCCATATTGATTTAACTTGGGATGATCCCGTTAGTAGTGATGGAAAAAATTATTTGTATCATAAATACTTTTTAGTAACTACAGAAGAATTAATAACCGCGGATAGTAATATAACCAGTAAAGAACACGAATTTGATTATACTATTTATAGCGAATTAAAATAAGGATGTTTAGTCCTTATTTTTTTTAAAAGCCATGACCAGAAGAACCGCCGCCTCCAAAGCCACCTCCGGAAGAAAAGCCACCGCCAAAGCCTCCGCCTGAGGAAAAGGAAGAACTGCTAATTTGAGCTCGACGTTGGTAGGCTTGGGTTAAAGCTTCATTAAAGGCATTATTTATAGTATAACTTAAATCATAATAGTAAAATAGAGGAATATAATTCGTATCAGTTAGATTTGCATCTGCAATTTTAACATTCATAACTTTTTGAACTTTGGTAGCTAAACCAAAAATAACGGCATAAACTAAATAGCGTTCCCATAAAGCTATTTCGGGTAATTCTTTTAAATCAAAAGTACCAAAATCATCTAAGAAATTTTTAAAAGCCCGCCACTTAGCATAATGCTCACTCCCTTTAGGAGTTTTTTTATGAATGAGTAAAGTATAAATAAAATAAATAATAGCAAGTAAAAGAATAAGATGTAAAGGCCAAAAATCTGCAATATAATTTAAAGCAAAAGTATAAAAACAAAAGCTTATAAATAACAAAATACAACTAATTATAATGGGTATTGAACTATTAACATAAAATTGTTCTTTAACACCGTCTTCTTGAACTTGATTTTTCCATTTTGTATAATTAGTAATAAAAACATTATATTTAGAAGACTTAGCATATTTCTTTAAAGAAGTAGTAGTAAATTCTTTGGTATTATCTTCATTAGTCTTACCAATATCATTAAAAAGAAAATTAATTAAATATTTTTCGGTTTCATTAGTATTATCCAAATTATTTAAAATAAATTTGTAATCCTTGGTTTTTTTGGTACTAGGAATTTCTTCGACTTTAATATTCTTTTTATAAATAAGATTCATAATTGAAGCACTCATCGCATTGGGAGTAATTTTATGATGCATTAAATAGTCGATTACCTCAACATTATAGTCATCGATAAACTCTCGATTATATTTGGAAAAATAAGAAGATTTAGGACTTTTCGCAAATTTAAAATAAGTAAAAATAAACAAACATAGATAAGTCCCAATTAAAGTCAAAGTTAAACCTTTTAAAACTTTAGTAATAAATAGAGCTTGAGCTCGTTCTTCGTTAGCTTCATTAGCTCGCAAAGTTTCTTCTTCAATTATATCTTCTAATGTTGTATTATAATCTTTTTTGGCATTGGGATTAGTAATTAGAGAAGCATTAAAAGTTAAGCGAATATCTAAAACATCCGAGTTAGCCATATAACCTATGGAAGCTAATACTTGGCGATTATCAACTTTGGAAATTTCGCCCAATAAATAATTTTGGTTATTATTAGTTCCATGAGCCCAAAGACGGAAAAAATCAGTATTATCATAATCTGGAAGCGATACTTTTACTTGAACATTATAAATATCATCATAATCATTAGGGGTTATAAAGTTCCAATAGAGTTCGGCAAAAGAATCATGGATAACAACTACATCTTTAACTAAATAATTGATTAAAAAGGCAACTTTTTGGCTATTAGCATGATAGTATAAACGATAAGTATATCCATAAATATCATTTCTTTGACTATACTTAGCCATATCCCCATTAACAGCCATATTATCTAAAGTAAACATTGTAAAATCGGCATCATTTAAAGTATCAAAATCAACATCTTGATAAATATATTTACCTTTAAAACTTATTAATTCAATAGAACTTCCATTATAAAGAGAATTGTTATCTAAGTTAAGAGTATTTTGATAATTAAGAGTTTTTTCATAACCATTAAAAGTACCTTCCATAACAATTAATTCGGTAACATTTAAATCCCCTTCTTTAGTTATTTGGGCATCAATTAGTTGATCAGTTATTTTATAATTAGCCGCATAACTAATTAAGGGAAAAAATAAAAAGATATAGATTGTTAATAATATTTTTTTCATAAGACATTCCTCTTTTTAAAAAGGCTTACTTTATGGTAAGCCTAAAATTGAACTTTAACATTGTTTTTTTCTTCTTCATTTGCTTCAAAAAATGCTTCTTTTGTAAACTTAAAGATATTAGCAATAAAGTTAGATGGAAACATTTCAATTTTATTATTTAATTGTAATACAACATCGTTATAGAATTGACGAGAAACAGCAATTTTATTTTCAGTATCTTCTAAACTGCTTTGTAATTCTAAAAAGTTTGTATTAGCTTTTAAATCAGGATAAGCTTCACTTAAAGCAAATAATTTACTTATCGCTTTAGTTAATTCCCCATCAGCTTGCATTTGTTCATTAGGAGTAGAAGCACTTAAATAGCTATTGCGCGCTTTTACGACGTCTTCTAAAGTTCCTTGTTCATGTTTGGCATAACCTTTAACTGTTTCAATTAAATTAGGAATTAAATCAAATCTTCTTTTTAATTGAACATCAATTTGACTCCAAGAATCTTTAACTCTATTTCTTAAAGATACTAAAGAATTGTAAGTTGAGGCTACCCAAATAATTAGCAATAAAACAATTACTAAAATAATTATTAATACTACCATTTTATTTCCTCCTTATATAATTATATTATCATAAAATAAGTTTTAATTCAAGATTTTCTTAATTATTAGTAAGAACTTCTACTTCTCTTATTTTTTCATCTATTAAAGAATATAAATATAACTCAATTGGTTTATTAGTAGTCGTTTTAATATAGTTGTAATAAGTATTTAATTGGTTAATATATTCTTTATCTTCGATGTTTTTTAGTTTATAATCAATAATTTTAATATTATCGGGATATTCGAGCATTAAATCGATTACCCCTTGGATTTCTTGAGATTTTTCAATATAACTAAATTCTAATTCTTGATAGATAGTAGCATGAGAAAAATCAAAAGTACTTTGGAGTTTTTTTACATATTTATTAGAACTTGGTTTTTGAAAATCACTATATTCAAGTAATTCATGAAGACTTGTTCCTAAATTTAATAAAGATTGTTCTTCTTTAGTTAATAAATGCTTAACCGTTTTAGAAGCATGCTCTTTTTTTAATAGGTTAAAGGAAATATTTAAAGCATGAAAATTAATACTATCTTGAGTAAGAGCAGATGTTGTTACTTTAGGGGGAGCTAAATTAATATATTTTGAAGTAATATCTAAATTATCTACATTAATATAAGAAATATAATTTTTTAAATCAGCATAGATAGAAGCTAAAAAGTCATAGAAAGAACGATAATGCATAATGATATCTTTGTTTACAAGATTATAATTTCCTTTAAATTCGGGACAAACGAGAATAATTTGTTCTTTAGCTCGAGTTAAAGCTACATAAAACAATCTTAATTTCTCGGCTATTTCTTCTTTTAAATAATCTTTTTTAAGTAACGTCCGCATAAAAGTTTGGCCTATTCCTTCGTGATAAAAAGGCGTGATTATTCCATATTTCGGAGAATAGAGAAATTGTCTTTTAATGTCGGCTAAATTGAAACGAGCTTTTAAGCCAGCATAATAACATATGGGAAATTCCAAACCTTTAGATTTATGAATGTTCATTAATTTAACACAGCTGCCAACACCTTTAACTTCGCGATAGCGCAAATCCTGATTTTCGGCAATGATTTCCTCTAATAGATGAACAAAATCGGGAATTGTTAAACCTAACTCTTCACTAGAAGAAGCTAAATCAAGAATGTAAGATAGACGAATAAAGGAATTATTAATGTCCCCCACTTTTAAGATATTTTCATAAATATTAAATTCTTGAATAATCTCTTCGATTAACATGCGAATAGTTTTGTTTTCTAAATTATCTAGTAAATTTAGGCAATGTTGGTAAGTGGAAGTAGTATTGATTGTTTTATTTTCCAAAGTAAGAAAGATTTCTTCATCTGATAAATTACCTAAATAACTGCGTTCAATACTGGTAAAATAATATTTCGTATAATTATCATATTCTTGATTTTTAATTTTTAAAATTAAATTGAGAATATTTTTAAAGATTAGTAAATCATTAGAAGTATTTAAATTACTATCTTGATATACTTCTAAAGGAATATTTAAGTATTCAAAAATCTTTTTATAAGAAGCCATATCTTTACTACGGTCTAAAATGATACAAAAATCAGCATAGTTAATATCTCTTAAACTATTAGTTTTAAAATCAAATACTTGATATTTATTATAAATTTTTTCTTGAATATCTTGAGCTATTTTAAAAGCTTCAATTTCATAATTATTATATTGGGGATTTTCTTCATAAGTAAAAATTTGGATGTTATGGTTATCTTGGGTAGTTCCATAATTGGTATAACTTAAATTACCATAAACCATAGCTTGATTATCTTGATAATTAATACCCCCAACATCATTAATCATAATTTTAGTAAATATTTGATTGATATTAGCTAAAACTTCTTCCCGCGAACGGAAATTTTGAACTAAATCAATTTTAGAACCACCGTTTTCTTGAGCATATTTTTGATATTTTTCTCTAAAAATATGAGGATTAGCATTGCGAAAGCGATAAATGGATTGTTTGATATCACCAACCATATAGACATTGTTGTTGGCAATTAATTGAATAAATTCTTCTTGTAAATCACTAGTATCTTGATATTCATCAATCATAATTTGGGTAAATTGTTCTTGAAGTTCTTTTAAAACTTCGGGATTTTCTTTGACAATTTGAATGGCCATTTTGGATATATCATTAAATTCATATACTTCATGAGTATCTTTGTAAGTTTTAATTTCTGTATCTAATTTTAGAATAATGGAAATAAGAACACTGACATAATCTTTAGTCATAAAGTATTGTTCTTTTAATTCGGTTTCATTAAAGATTGTGGCTTCTTCTAAAGTTTTGACTATCTCTTTAATTTCTTCTATTAAATGTTTACCATCTTCTTCAACATTATAAAACTTAGCTTTAGAGCGATTGTTAATTTTAGCAATATCTTCTAAATTGCGAGGAGAAAAAACAACCGAATAAGATTCATATAATTTTGTGTAAACTTCACTAGAAACATAATTACTTATTTCGTAAAGTTTAGATTCTAAAGTAGTACATAAATCTTTTAAATAGTTAAAATATTCTCTATAAACTTGATTGTAATATTCTTCAGTATAATAATTATCTAAATAATTTTGTAAGTATGTTGTTTTATCATATCTTAAATCCAAAGCGGAACTCATACTAAAAACAGCTTCTTTTAATTCATTATCACTGCGAAGCGTAAAATCTTGCACCATTTTAAGAAACTTAGAATCTTTATTTTCATATAGATTAGTAAAAAGATTATCGATAACTTTTATTTTTTGTAAATCAATAAGAGATTTTTCAACAATCTTTAAATTAGGTGAAATATTTAATAAATAATGATATTTGCGCACAATACTTAAAGCAAAAGCATCAAAAGTAGTAATGTAAGCGGAATCAAGATATTCCAAAGCTTCTTTTAAATTAGCTTCTTTAAGTTTTTGGCGAATCCGATTTTTCATTTCTCCCGCGGCTTCATTGGTAAATGTTAAAATTAAAATAGAACGAATATCAACACCAGATTCGATTAATTTTAAAACACGAGTACTTAAAACGGCTGTTTTTCCTGAACCAGCACCAGCGGAAACGATTAAGTTACAACCATTTTTAGTTATAGCCTCCAATTGCTCAGGAGTCCATTTCATTTGAGACACCTCCAATCATTACTTCATCATTTGGGGTTTTAAAGCAAATATCTTTAAATTGACAATATTGACACGAAACATTGGCATTTTTAATTATTTTGGGATTTATAGGATATTTAGCATTAATAATATTAGCAATAGTTTCATCAATTATTTTAGCAACTTTTACTGTTATATCTTGCATTTGTTCAGCACTTAAAACACGGGGAGTTTTATATAATTCATGATTATTTTTATATTTTACCCCTTTTATATAACTTTTGGTATCATAGTCTTCATCCATAAGACTTAAAGCATAATCATTGTCAAGAAAATAACCATCAAGTTTTAGTTCACTTTCTTTTTGTTCTTCATAGCTTTTTTTAGGATCAACTTTAGGGATTTTAGGTAATACTTTTTGAACAAAGAAACCTCCAATAATGGCATCTTTAAAACGAGGATTATTTTTTAAAAGATAAAGATATATGGGAAGTTGTAAATTTAGGCCAACATCAATATTATCTAGAGTTACTAATGTATCATTAGTTTTATAATCTACCACGACTAAATATTCTTGATTATCAATTGTAGTATATAAAACTTTGTCGATTAAACCTTTAAAAGTTACGGTGATATTAGCATATTCTTTAGGAACATAACTAGCCATTTCGGTTAAAAAATTAGATAGTTTACTCTTTTGAGCTTGTTTTTTAATAATATTTAGAGAATTACTTAATTCTTTACTTAACATTTCTAAATAAAAATATTCTTGTGCATTTAAATTAAATTCTTTTTCTTTTAAAAAAGTAATTATAGTACTTGGAATATCAATATCTTGAGTAAGAGCTAATTCTAAAACATGGTGAACTATTTGCCCTAAAATTGTTTTAAAGCTTTCTTCAGATATATCTATAGATAATATTTTACTTAAGTAATATTTAAAAGCACATTCATTATACATTTCTAAGTTGGTATAAGATAAAGTAAAGCCATCTTTTAATTTTTCTTGAATAAGTTTAGGATTAATACCTTTAAAAATATTATTATATTCTTTATAAGGAATATTTAAACTATTTTGAAAAAGAGCTAAATTAGGATTTTTTATATTAAATTTTAGAAAATCATCTAAAACGCGAGCATAGACTAAAGAGGAAGCTAATTTAGAATAAGATTCATGTTCATCTATTTCAATTTTATTTACCGGTAAATTTAAATCGGCAATAAGAAAAGAAGGATAGAATATAGCTTTATTATCGTTTAATTTATAAGTAATAGTTAAATTAGGAGTAGTTAATAGAAAATCTTTTAAAATAGCTTTAGCATGGTTGTTTTTTAACATACTGGTATCTAAACCTAACTGAGCTTTTAATTTATCACTTAAATATTCTTCATCTTTATATATTTTAGGATAACTATTAAGATTAAAACCTAATAGAAAAACATAATCTTTGGAACTAAAATTATCATTAAGGGAGCATATACTAACAGCTTCTTCATATAAATTTTCATAAATATAAGTTGTTTTTAAATCGTTAATTATAAATTTTAGCCGTGTATCAATAGAAGCAATATCACTTGATTTATTGATTATATTTAAAAGAGTAGTTAAATCATAGCCTTGTTCTTCTAAAAAGGCTAAATTAGTTTCTAAATCATATTTAGAATAATTAGCTAAAAATTCTTGAGCTACCATAGTACTATAATAAGAAACTGTATTGGGCATATTAAGGGGAATAGCATATATTTCAAAATATTGTTTAATTAAGGAATAATAACTTTTATCTACGATTAATTTAATATGATTTAAATTAACTTTATTACTAATTAACTTAGATATTTGACGCATGATAAAATCTACTTCATCATTTATAGTTTGAGCTTCATATATTGAAGGTTTAGTTTCCTTACTTGGTAGAGAGTAAAACTCTTTATTAGGAAAATTTTCTAATATTAATTCTTGTTCTTTAGTTAAATGATTAGCCCCGAAGATAACTACTTTTTTATCTTGAAGATAATTTTTAAAATCAGGATTAAATATCAGTAAGTTATTTTGGATTAATTCGGCTTTTAAATTTAATAAAAATTGAATTTTAGAATCTTTGATATCTTTTAAAAAATAAAGATTTTCTAAATATATTTTAGCTATAGACATATTAACAGAATAATTATTTATTATATATTCAAGAGCTTGATTATCGTAAGTAAAATATAGAAGTTTCTTTAACTCATTAAAAGTATAAAACTTTAAATTATAAAGTTGGTGAGATTTACTTATTTCTTGAAGAATATATTTCTTATTAGCTTGATTAGTTATAATAATTGTTGGTTTCATACTATTACTTCCTTATGCATACTATTTTATCATATAAATAAAAGTTTTTTAATATTTTTTTAAAATTTTTGAATAAAATTCTTGACAATAAGCATATTATCTAATATAATTTAGTAGTAATGCCCAATTAGCTCAGTCGGTAGAGCGCACGGCTGTTAACCGTTAGGTCGTAGGTTCGAGTCCTACATTGGGCGCCATTAAGAAATTTAACAAATCTAGATATTTTCTAGGTTTGTTTTTTTAACAAAAATTTTAAAAAAACATTAAAAAAGATAGCTATTTCTAGCTACCTGCTTCAGTGTCGTCATCTATAACTGGTGGAGTATTTACACAATTAGGTGTTCCATCGGTTCCATTAGTTCCATCCCAATATTGGCTATTTTCAGCACAAGTTACATGATTTCGACAATCTCCACTGTTAGGATGTACTACACATGTACGACATATTTTATATTCATTTTGGTATTCTGTTGTACTAAAAGTACCTACCAAACTGAAAATTAAACCAACTAGTGTAGGTAAGAAGAAAATAACAATACCAGCAATAGCTCTCATAACTAATGATTTAATTGATTTCTTAATCTCATCATCTTTACTTGCTACAACAGCTTTTCCTAAATCGATCATACCAAATATGATAATAATAATCGGAATTGCTATTTTGAATACAAATAATACCCATCCAATAATTTGCCAAATAGGAGCTAATCCTGAGCAAATAGAAGGTGCCATTAATAACATAAAACATTCCTCTCTTTCTTAATCTCTATATATATTTTATCTTAATTTCACTTTAAAGTCAAGTTTTTCGGACTTTTTATGTCAAATTATGTCAATTTTAGATATTCATGATAATTAATACAGATAAGACAATCAAAATCATTGTTCCAACACCGGTGGCAATTAACATTTGCATTGTTTTACTTTCCATTTTATCAAGACGATTTTTATATTTAGTTTCCCGAGCTTTTTGTTGTAAATTAGAAATAGTTTTAGAGAACGCTAGTAATTGTTCTTGTTTTCTTTCTTGACGACCTAAACTTAAACGATATAATAAACGCATCATACGCATTGAATCTCTTACGGGATAAGTTCGAGCAAAAGTCATATATGGTTCAATACTATTATCTCCAGCATTAATTTGATTAATCAATTCATTTAATCCATCTTTAAATATGGCTGGTGCATCTTCCAAAGATTTACCAATAGCTACGGGTACCGTATAGTGTTGAATTAGTATTTCTAAGCCTTTCAAATAATAAGGAAGCATTGTATCTATTTCATTTAAATGACTTTTATAATATTTTTTTAAATTAAGATAACTTGATTTAAAATAGAAAATACCTACAACAATAATAACTATAACATAGACATAAGTTAAATTTCTTAAAAATACTACAAAAGCTAAAAGCATTAAAGTTAAAGTATTTTTAATTCTTTTATTAAATAAAATGTCAGCATTTACTTTATCACCATATTTAGCCCGAACATAAAAGTCATAGTCTTCTTCTTTTAACTTTCTTAAATATATTTCGTTATCGGCGATTAATTTACTAACACTTATTTTACCTGTTTTAGTAAAAACATAGAATAAAATAATTGCAACAATGGCCATTTCTATTTGCATAACTATTCTACCCCCACATTCTCATTATAATATTTTTCCCCAGTGAATAGGAAATAAGCATTTATTAATATTATCGCGTGCAATACGATATGAACATACCATAAATCTAATAAAGCTAAATAATTATCATTTCCAAGTAAAATTTGCATAGCTAATACTAATAAAAATAAGGCTAACCCAAAGGTAATAAATTTGGTATGGAATTGTTTACGATCCATTTGGTCCCGATATACACCTTCAACTAAAGCATCGATATCCATACTCATATTTTCTAAAGCTTCTCCAGAATCTTTAGCACCTTCTTTAGTAATTTGTAAAAATAATTGGTGCATATTTTTAACCATATAATAAGGGTATTTACTATTAAAAAATTCAATAGATTCATCAATTGTACCATTAGTATAAGACATATCAATCATCGTTTTAACATCGCTCAAAACTGGATCTTCAAGAATACCAGAATCGCGTACTCCTTCCAAAGATTTAACAAAGCTTTGAGTGGTGTTAAATTCCATAATAACATTGGTAGTATATACTTGAATTTGTTCAAAGATATATTCACTATAAATTCTTTTACTTCTTAAATAAGCTAAATACGGAATAAAAGATATAGCCGCGGCCGCATAAATTATAACCACAATAATATTATAGAAGTAAAGGTATGCTAAACCACCGGCAACACCACCAAATAATACAACTTGAACAGCATAATCTTTTATCGTATATTCTTGTTTTAATTCTTTAATTTTAGCACTAATAGTTTGAAAACTATATGGAGCATATTTTTGATATATACTACCCATTTGTTGTTTTGAATAGTCATAAAAAGAATTACCGGATTTATTACTTCGATATATAATAATAAATATAGCAATTGCAAATATGATAACAAACTCCATTTTTAGTCCTCCTTATAAATTTTCTATTTCATTAGCTTTTTGATTTAAATTAAATAAATCTTCTTTTAAGATTACCCCTTGAATAGATAAATAACTTCTTAAATATTTCGTAGGATTATTTATTTTATAAGTACCATCTAAACTCTTTTGAAAAATAGTATTAACACATGGCTTGTTATTTTCATCAACATAAAATTCACAAACTTCCATAATCTCTCTTTGAAATCTTCCTAATTTTTCACTCATATAACCTTTAACATAAATACCAATTTGAATATAACGGTGAATTGTCGATACAAATTGTTCAACATCAATATTAGATTCAATTAAACTATACATACGCATAGGAATTAAAGATGCTTTATCTGAGTGAATTGTTGATATAATATGGTGGCCAGAAGATATAGAGTTACGAACGGCCATTACAGCTTCGGAACTACGAACTTCGGATAGTAAAATCCAAATAGGGTTTTGCCGCATACAAGTAACTAATATTTCACTATACGAAGCTATATTATTAGTTTTCATCGCAATTATATCACGATGAGGGAAAATCCGGTCTAAGTGTAACTCTAAAGTATCTTCAATAGTTATAATTTTTTCATTTTCTTTAGTTGTACTAGCTAAATATTTAACTAGTTCGGTTTTACCGGAACCAGTTTCCCCACTGACAATGATATTGGCGTGTCCTTGAACACACTCAAGAAGAAAATCCAAAATTTCTTGAGAAACATATTCTTCTTTAATTAATTTTTCTTTATTTAAACGTATCTTAGCTGGAGTTTTACGAATAACCAAGGCTACACCATTCGTCGCAATAGAATCGTGAATAAAGTTAAGACGTAATTCAGCACTTTCAGCATCTAAAAAAGGATGTGCCATATTGAATGTTTTTCCCATAACATTGGAACATTGAAAGGCTAATTTTTCAATTAAAGCATTATTAATTTCCGGACGTTCTACTTGATAAACCCCTTTAGTAAGAGACTTTAGCCATATTTGGCCCCCATTACTATAAGATATATCGGTTATATCATCCACATCAAGAAATTCTTTTAATGGTCCAAAATCTATTTGGGAAAATATTGCATCATTCATACAGGCACCTCCTTTTTATTTTAGATTATTCTTTTATTTATTCAACTTGAGGAATACTCTCATCAGGGATTTGAGCAGTTAGACTTTCAATGTAATCAAATAAGTAATTACTTTCAATTTTGGTTTCCCCAATTTCAGCAGTATACTTTTTATTTCCAATTACCGGTTTTAATTTAATATTACTTAATAATGTAGCTTTAGCCAATGTTTTATATAAATTACGACCATTTTCATCATAATTAGGAACCGCGAATAGTAAGATAGATGGAGCTCTTGATGATACAGAACCAAAGAATAAACTATCACCATTACTATCTGTTACGTCCAAAATTGGAATTTTACTTAAGAATTCATTATAAACTAACTTACCATCAATAGTAGTTTGTAAATATAAATCAATGTAATCTCCTGGTTGTAATGAGTTACCATAAGTATCTAATAAATCAACAGGAATTGGAACAGCATTATAATCATCAGGCATATCATCTAAAACTCGACGACGAGTTTCGCGACATAATTTAATTTGTTCACGGTAGAAAAAGCTTCCTTCGGGAACACTAGTTCTCTCGGATATACAATAGGCATCACTAGGATTAACGACTTGATTAATATCCGAAATAATTGTTTTACTATCGGTTACTGTAGAACGCAAAACTTTCATCGTTCCCACCATATCGGCAGTAATTGTTGTATTTGAACTCAAAGATTTTTTAGCATATGGAATAGCTACAGTA
>CANQOE010000015.1 GCA_947625315.1 uncultured Bacilli bacterium
TTAATTCCATTTTTTTCTTCATTCATTAGAAAATAAACATCAGTATTTTCTAATGCTGTATAAAAGTTTTTATAAATAATTGGTAAAGTTTTCTCATATTCAGATGGTTCTGTATATTTAAGATAATCAAGAATTTCATAATTTAAATTTTTGAAATAACTTATCCAATATTCAACTTTATCTTGTAATTTGCTACTTCCAGAAATAACAATTTCTATTTAACGTTTAAATCAGCACCATAAGAGCAACCAATTTTCCAAACACTGTCTGGAATTTTTAATAAATTATATGTACTTAATACAAAATCTACTTGATTTAACAGACACTGTCCGCTATTTTTCATAACGTATAATCTTAAAACAAATTATACTTTTAGCAACCTATTTTCTATAATATTCACTTTTTACTTTTTCAACTAATTCTTCATACCCTGAATATATTTTTGAAATTTCAGCATCAATTATCTCATCAGATATACCTTGTTTTTTAAGCCTATTAATCCGTCTACAAATAGCAACCATTACTTCTTCCCTTTCATATCTATGCGATAAGCCCGCTCGTTCTAACGCTTCAGACGTTGGTAACTCCATACTAAATTTAGCTTTAGGAGCAAAACCATTTGTTTCTCTTACTCCACTTTTAATATAGTGTTTTTCTAAAAGCGAACCTTGTTTGCCATATTTACCAGATTTTAAATACCCTTTATATTTTTTTAATAACAATTTAAAACGTTCAGCACTTGCCATAAGAACCCTCCTAAATTTATTATATAATAATTTTTCATATTTGTATAGTAAAATTTTAAATTAAATAATATATTTCAATATACAAATAACAGTAATTTAGAGCTAAGTTTATCAAATCTGCCAAAGTGTATATAACAAATAATATAATAAATTTTATTTAAAAAAATTGCATTTAATTCTTTAAGTAATAAAATGCTAAAAATTATTTGACTTTTTAAGTGTTTAATGATAGAATATTAATCAATTTATGAAAGGAAGGAAATAATTTTGAAAATTAAAAATTTTAAAATTAATAAAAAGGCTGCATCTAAATTAGCGGCTTGTGTCCTAGTTGGTACTATTACAGCTACCGCATTAACAGGATGTGGAGCCACCGTTGATAGAAATAATCTTTTAAAGGGAACTATTTTAGAAAATACTTGTGTAGTTACTTTTAAAGATGGCTCTAAAGATATTGCTGTGTCAATTGATTATTGTGTAAAAACAAATTACAATTATCATCATTATTATAGTATTATAACAGGGGAATATTTTGTAGATGAGCAATGTGATTTTCTCACGCTGGAGGGAAATTATGTTTATCATTATGAAATTACTAATGAAGAAAATATTCTTAATTATTTAACAACTGATGATTTAAAAAAAGCCATGCAAGGCAATTTAGATAACAATGATATAATCGATATTGCTATTAGAGCTATAGAACCAGTTAATGAAGAAAATAATCCAAAAACAAGATAATACTATATTAAATCTTTATAGCAAAAATTCAAAAGAAATTTCATAAACAACTTTCTAATTAGAGATTAAAAAATATTTTAGTCTCTTTTTGTTTTTTATTTTCTAAATAATTAAACATCTCTTTGCAAAAGAAAAAGTCCATAATATCGAGTATTACGAACCTTTAGTCTTAAACACACAATGTTGTGTATAAAATTCAATATGGGGCGAAATGTGGGAGTCGAACCCACGCATAACAGAGCCACAATCTGCCGTGTTAACCACTTCACCAATTCCGCCAAAGTGCTTTAATTACTAAAGCAATATTAGAATACCAAATTTTTAATTAAAAATCAAGTCTTTTAGCATATATCTTTTTATTTTTGTACATATTATAAATGATGTTATATGAAAAATAAAAGCCTTTGGTTAACAACCAATTTTAAAACTTTAAAATCAATTGACAATAATATAACCACTGATTATTTAATTATTGGAGGTGGTATAACTGGTCTATCCATTTTAGATGAATTAAAGAAAAACAATTTAAATGTCATATTAGTGGAACAAAATATATGTGGAGAAGCTGTTACTAGTAAAACTACGGCCAAAATTACTTATTTACAACAAAATATTTTAAGTAATATTCGCACCTTTAGAAACAATTCTGTAGCCCAAACTTATTTAACTAGTCAAATTAAATCCATGAACTATTTAGTTAAAAAAATTACTAAAGAAAAAATTAATTGTGATTTAAAACCTGTAGCTTCTTATTTATATACTCAAAATAAAAACAATATAAATATTATTGAAAATGAATATACCTTTTTTAAAAGTTTAAATATTACCTGTGAATTACAAAAAGAAGTACCTTTTACTAAAGATTGTTTACTTGCTTTAAAAGTATCTGATACCTATGTTTTTCATCCCCTAAAATATCTAAATTATTTAAAAAATAAATATCAAAATTTTATTTATGAAAAAAGTCTAGTTAAAGATATTCAAAAAACTAAAGATACATATTTAGTTAAAGTTAATAATTATTTAATTAAAACTAAAAATATTATTTTAGCTACCCATTATCCTTATTTTTTACTTCCTTATTTAACTCCTTTAAAAACATATTTAGAAACTTCTTATATTGGTGTTAAAAAAGTTAATAAAACTTTAAATATAAGTGCCATAAACGTTGATAAACCAACTATATCTTTAAGATATCATGAAGATAATAATAATAAATATTTAATTTATTTGTATAACTCATTACCTACTTCCAATGTTAAAAATATTAAAGATAATTTTGCTAAACTAACTAAGCAAATGAATTTTGATTATATTTGGAGTAATAAAGATATTATTACTAGTGATTATCTTCCCTACATTGGTCCTATTAAAAAAAATGATCATTCGTTTTTAGTTGCTTTTGGTTATAATACTTGGGGTATGACTAATGCTACTCTAGCCAGTATTATTATAAGAGATATTATTTTAAAAAATGATAATCCTTATTTAGAATTAACAAATCCCCTACGCCACCTAAATTTAGGAAAAATAATTAATTATCCCTTAAATATTTTAAAAAGCATCAAAGCAATAGTTAAAAGCACTCCACATAATATTAATAATCAAAATATTATTTCTAAAACTTTTAATAAGCAAAAAATATTAACTTATATTGATGAATTAGGTCAAGAATATTCCGTTTTAGCCAAATGTCCCCATATGAAATGTGGAATTATCTTCAATGAAACAGAAAAAACATGGGATTGTTTATGTCATGGTTCTCGTTTTGATATAGATGGCAATTTACTTGAAGGTCCTAGTAATTGTCATATTAAATTTCTAAAATCAAATAATTTATTTTTGCTAATAATATTTATAAAGAAACTTTATCCTGATTATTAATGTTTGAAAGCAAGTAAAAGAAAAGTGCAAACAATTAAACAACTTTGCCCTTTTTTATATTATCTAAAAAATTTAATATTCTATTTTATAACTTATTTCTGGCATTTGACTTGTGGGAATAAAGCCTGGTTTAGCATTTATAACATCTGTTAATCTATTAGCAATATCGGCACAAGTTAAACGCACTGTATCGGGTTTATTAACTACAATAGTTGTATCTGGTTCGCCATATACCGTCCATTCATTTTTATCAAACTCATCTTTTGTATAAACACACCCAATACATTGAGCTTCAATTGTAATTCCTTCCTGGGTTTCTAAAGTGGCAATAGCTCTCATCCCGCGAACCATTCCTTTTTCAATATCCATTTGTAAAGTATCACTATGAATTGCTTCCTCGGCAATAATCGGAACACATTCTTGAGTTAAACTTTTTGGTGTTAAATGTAATTTATCCGCTAACCAACCTGAGGTATTCCACATATAAGATGGTAAAAATTTGCGATTATTAATAATTTTTTCTCTTTCTTCAGGACTAATTTTATCAGCTTTAGCCACAGTTTGTTCAAATTCTCCTTGAGTTAAACCAGCTCCATGTGCTTTAGCTAATGCAATTCCGTAATCTTCAACATTATAAGAAGAACTACCTTTTATTTTGGTTACATTGTGAGTAGTGCCCGCAATATTGGTAATTAAACTGCCCCAGAAAACATCTTGATAACCACAGCCAGTAACAGTTACACCATTGGCTTTAGCTAACACATCAAGTTCATGAGTTAAAGTAGGATTAGAATTAAACGCATAAAAACACTCTTCACTTGTTGTTATAACATTTACGCCATTTTTTACACAAACGCGTATATTATCTGCTACATCATTTAGATAACTAAGCGTTGTAATAATTGCGATATCGGGTTTTGTTTCTTTTAATAATTCTTCTAGTTTTGAAACATCATTAATAACTACTCCTCGATTAGGGCTTTCCATAATTTGACCGATATCCCAACCTAAAATATCGGGATTAATATCGACGGCTCCCACAATCTCTGCTCCTAAATCTTCTACATATTGCATAATGTATTTACTCATTTTCCCACATCCAATTTGGACAACTTTAATTGGTGTCATTTAAATCAACTCCTTCATTCTTTATTATATCCGCAAACTCTATTTTAAATCTTTCTATTTCTTTTAATTTAGCATCTTCATATATATTTCTAGCATTGACAATTGCTTTATAAAAATGTTTTAAAGTAACAACTCTTTTATTATCATATAAAGCATAAGTAAAAGCATTAGCTACAATTGTTAAACAAATATCGGGATACCTCGAAGCTATTTCATAAACTCTTTTATATTCATCTGTCATATCGACAATAAATCGCATCAATTTTTCTTTAATAAAATCGGTATATTGACATTCAACTCCAATGGTTTTTTCAAGCTTTGGCATTGTTCCCATCAAAATAGCTACCGTTGTTTCTTTATCCGCTTCTTCAACATCTATTTTTTGAAAACGCCTTAAAAAAGCTCTATCTCTTAAAATATAATGTTCATATTCTTCGGTTGTTGTAGCCCCAATCATTTTTATAGTTCCTCTATCTAAAGCCGCTTTAAGCATATTAGCAAAGTCCATACCGCCTTCTTTATTGACTAAAAGGTGGGCTTCATCAATAAATACGACAACATTTTCTTTATTAGCTAGTTCTCTAACTAATAAATCAACTCTATTTTCACTCTCACCATTAATATTGCTACTTCCAATTAAAGACGAAATATTAATTTTAATAATTTGAGTAGATAGTAGACAATCGGGTACATAACCTTTATTAATGCGATATGCTAAACCCTCAACTATTGCCGTTTTTCCAATTCCTGGCTTACCTACCAATAAAGCGCTTTTCTCAGGTGTTAAAAGAGTCAAAATAATTTGTTTTATTTCCTCATCTCTACCAATAGCTGGGTCTGTAATATATTTTTTATCTGTTAAATTTTCGCCATATCTTTCTAACATTCCTATTTCATTCATTTTATCACCTTTATTTTATAGTCTTATTATACCATTTTAAATAAAATATATAAAGATTTATTTTAAGAAAAAAACACTCTTTTAAGTGTTAATTTAACTTTCTTACTAATTTCGGTTCTAAATCAATTTCTACTCCCCGACTTTTAAAAGCTTCATAAATATTATCAATATTTCCATATACTGTAAACCAATTATACATTTGCGTATCAAAATTAAAACCAAAAACTTCATAAAGATTTTTATTTAATGCTACTTTAACTACCACTTGTCCATCGGGATAAGTTATTTTAAAAGCATTATTTCGACCATCAAAACAATCTACATAATCAATAATTAAAAATTGTCCTTCTCTATTTTCTCTTAAATAATCACTTAATTCTTCTTTATTAAAGAAAAAACCATTAATACTATATAAGCGCATTATCGGTAAAGCACTTTTTAATTTTCCCACAGACCTTTCTCTATCTTTTTCCATTTCTTCATAAGTTGGTATATGTACCTTCTCAATATTAAATAACTGCTCCATTTAAAACCTCCACTACCATAAACATTATAAATCTATTTTATATTTATTACAAGTTATTTGAGAATTTTTTAATAATATTTTTAGCGAATATTAATTACTGATTTATTATATGTTTGTAAATTTGTTTTTTGCTTATCAACTTTAAATTTTATAGCATATAAATCTTTTAAAATATGTAAAGTTAAATTTGTTGCTTCATTTAAATTACCATATTCTTGATTATTTAATTGATATTCTTTATTAGTTATTTTAGTTCGCCATTTATTTATGACTTCTTCTATTTCCCCTTTTACTTCTTCAACAATTTCTAATGGACAATTCTTTATTATTTCATTTATTAACCCACTTATTATTAAAGTATTATTACTATTAGGCTTATTTATATTGTTTATATCATCGATTATATTTTGAATTGCCGTTAAATTACTCCCTTTTTCTTTTAACTCTACTAAATAGTCTTGTAAAAACTTGCGAATATTTAATTCTATTTCACTATATTCTTTTAAATATTCTTCATCTTCTATATTAGATAATATATTATTTAGTTTTTGTTTCATTTCTTCTTGAAATTCTATATTTAGTAAATTAATTATTTCATAGATAGTATTTATATCTTTTGCTAAAGCATTATCTCCTATACCTTTAAAAGCATTTAAAATAATTTCTTTATTATTAGCTATAGTATATAATTTTAATACTTCTTTATCAAATATTTTTAAGTAATCTTCATTGGCTAATTCTAAATTAGATTCGGAATTATTTAAACCATTTAATAAATAATTAGATACATTTTTACTAGTACTATCTAATATCGTAACTAATTTAGTTTTTATATTTTCTAAACCTTTTTCCTTAGAAATTCTTATTATTTCTTCAACCAAATCATCACTATGTTCTAATTTTTCTTGACTATTTAATTTACTTTTATATTTTTTTATTTCTTCTAATAAATTTAAATATTCTGCTTTATGTTTAATACTATTTATAATGCTATCTAATGATTTAATTAAATTAAGTTTAAGCATTTGCATACTTATAACAATATCTTGATTATCTAAACTTAAATTAATCTCTTCTTGATTATATTTAGGTTTTAAATTTGCTTGGTTATTCTTAAAATCTTCTAATAATTTATTTACCATATTTTTTAGAACAGTTTTTTCATTATCTTCTAAATTAAGCATTAAATTATTAAGTTCTTGTAATTTTTGATTAACTTCATTATCTTCACTCATAAAAGTATATTCTTTATTTTTGTTTAATTTAAATAAATCTTCGTTCGTAAAAGAAAATTCTTTAATTTCGTCTAATTTAAATATATCTTCATTACCCATTATTTTTATATTCTTAAATAAGAAATGCCTTTTTATTTGAAAATAAAAACTTCTATCAATATTATATAAATACATTTTTTTAATATCTGGGAACACATTTAATATATGTTTTAACCCATTAATTAATTCTTCTATAGATGCATCTTGACAATTTACATGCAAATTTTCAAATTTTAAAAAAGCGTCAGGTAGTGCAGAATTAATATTTAAATTATAATTATAATATAAATTTTTTATATAAACTTCATTATATATTACTTTTGATACATGCTCGGCATTAATAAAATCAGGTAATAAAAATAATTTTGAGCCCAAAATTTTTAATGATTCTAAATTAGGTTTATTATGAAATAAAGAATATGATACATCGTATAAACTCTTAGGTAATATAATTTGTTTTAAGTTATTATTATTTATATAAGCATTACCTGTACTAACTGTCCCCTCTGGTATTGCTAGATATTCATTACGATAATTAATATCCACAAGATTAAATCCCTCATACGAAAGGCATTGATTATTTTTATCTTGAAAATGTAATTTTAAATTATCAATTTTTAATTCTAAAAATGCTTTTAATATTTCTTTTATATTATTAAAATCAATATTTACAAAAACAATTTCTTTTATATTATTACGAATACAAAGTTCTAATGAATTTAAAATATTAATTAATTTATCTACTGTACCTTTTTGGCAGTCAATTACTAATTTATCAGTAATATTAAAAGTATTAATCAAAAATTTTTCATCAGCTTTAATATCATCAGGAATATCAAATATACTTTTTAAACCAGTTGCTTTTATTAAACATTTATTTCCTAGATTATAACTAAAAGTTTTATTCATTGTTGTATCTTCACAAGTAGTAAGCACGCATTTTGTATACTTATATTCATCAAAATTCAATGTTTTATCTATATGAGATACAGCAGGTATATCAGATACATTTTTTACTATTTTATTTAAATATTTATCTTCCCCAGTAGCAAGCACACTATTTGCTAAACTCGTATATTCGCCAAACTCTAAAATATATTTTATATTCATATTAAAATTTTGCAAGATTATTTCTTTTAAATAAAAGCATAACATTCTAAGTGCATTTAATATTTGTCGCCTATTAAAATTATTGCAATCAAGAGTATAAACATTTCTATCATCTAAAATAATATGCCTAATATTAAAATTAAGAATTTTAGGTATTACTTCAAGTGTTTTTCCCGATATTGTAATAGTACCAATAGAACGTTCGCTTAAATACTCTAACATGCTATCACTAATATTTACATCTTTAGCAAATTCAATGTTAATATAATTATTCTTTGAACGTTCAGTAAGCGGTTTAAGTTCAAAATTTATAGCTTCAGTATCTATATCAACACTACTGGCAAAATGAATATTAACTCCACTTGGAGCCATAAATATAAATTTTTTTATTTTTTTCAAACTTTTTGGAAAAATTACACTGTTTATTATTTCAAAAGCACTTAACGCCCAATCATCTATTTCTTCAACGCCTTCTGGTATAATAACTTCACCAATTATTCCATTATATTGTATAAGTCCATTTTTAAGCATATCATTAACATTATGAACACTTAAAATCTTATATTCATAATCATTCATAAGTATATATCTCCCCTAATTTTTAACTTGCCCTTTAGCAAATTCTTTATATATTTTGACAATTCTCACCAATATTTCTTTATTATCAATAACTAAGTCATTTGAAGCAATTAAAGTAGCCATTCCATTAGCATACAGCCAAACATTCATAAATAAATTTTTAGCTTCATCAAATTTTAAACTATGTTTATTTACTAAATTAATAATTGTTGATTGATTCCATTTTTCATTTAAGACATCATCTACACTTTGCCATTTTAAATTATTTGATAAAAACATCGAGCGAAAATAATTTTTATGCATTTGGGCAAATTCAATATATGCAACACACACTGTAATTAAAGCATTTTTATTATCTACTCTTTTAATTATAAAGTCATCGTATTCTTTTTTAATTATATCATTTACATCGGATTTTAGTTCATCTAAACTTTTATATAAACGATAAATAGGTTTTGTAGATATCTCGGCTTTTTTAGCTAAATCCCTTGCATTAATACTTTCTAATCCTTCTTCTTCCACCATTTTTAAAGCTACTTTTAATAAAGTTTCTTTATCTATTTTTTGAATGCCAGCCATATCCTTCACTCCCCTCTATTGGTAACTTATGTTATCATTATAACATAGAAGGTAAAAAATGGCAATAATACTTTGTTTTTTTCTTAATTAATAATAACAAAAAAGAGTAACAAAATTTAATTTATTACTCAAAACTATTTTCATAAATATCGAGAAAAATGGTTATAAAGTTAGCCTCATCTTTTTCATAAAGGGTTCCAGTTGTAGTTTGCCAACCCAGATTTTTATACGAATTATAATTAAATTGATTAAAACTTCCCAAATTAAATTCTTTTTTAATTAACTTTATTCCTTTTTTATAATTCTTTTTAACATAACTAAAGGCTTTTCTTGGATTTTTAAAAACTGCATAACCATTTTTATCGGCGCCAATTGCTAAGTCTGAAGATTTTTCTTCAAAACATTCAACACAAACATCTCCTTTAATATTCCCGGTCCCAGCTACATACTCTTGAACATAAGGAGATCTAATTTTGTAAACACTAGCAACATAAATACTGATCGGAATTATAATAGCTAGACATATTATTACTAAAAAAATTATTATACTTACTTTTTCTTTTTTAGTCATAAAGTTATTCACTTCCTTTTAATCATTATAGCATACCTTAAATTTATTTTCTATATCTTTTATTTTCTTCTAGCAACTATTTAAAATCTATGATAAAATATTTATAGAAATAGAGGAATAGCCATGAAATTAATTGCCATATTAATTGCTAAAATTTTAATTTTTATTGGTTCTATCTTAAAAAGAGGTAGTACTCTTCCTGGCAAAGTTGCTTTAAAAATAGATAAAAATATTTTAAAAAAGTTAAAATATCCTGCCCATAAAATTGTTGTTACCGGATCTTCTGGTAAAGGCTCTACAACCAAAATAATTGCGAGTACTTTAATTAATACTCACCATAGTGTTTGTTACAATAAAACTGGTGCTAATATCGACCGAGGAATTGCTACAATCCTTTTAAAAAATTCGACAATCTTTGGTAAGATTAAAACCGAATATTTAGTTTTAGAAATTGATGAACGTTATGCTAAAAAAATCTTACCTTATATTAAACCTGATTACTTAGTTATAACTAATTTAACTAAAGATCAACCCCCTCGCCAACACTATATTGATTTAGTTTATAATGATGTTTTAAAAAGTATTACTAATCATACAAAAATTGTAACTAATATGGATGACCCTTACTTAAGAAAATTTGCTTTAGATACTAAAAATGAATTTATATATTATAGTTTAGCTAAAAATAAATATAGTTATTCTAAACAAATATTTGAAAATTTAACAATTTATCGTTGTCCTAAATGTCAAGCACCTCTAAAATATAATTACTATAACTTTGAAACTTTAGGTTCTTATTATTGCTCTAAATGTGATTTTACTTATCAAGCTCCTAATGTTATAGCAACTTCTCTTGATTTAACTAATCAAACCTTTAAAATAAACAATCAAGAATTAAACATTGGAGGTAGTCTTTTATATCACGCCTATAATACTTTAAGTGCTTATACTTGTTTACAAGAATTATTAAATCCTCAAGATATTATTCCAAACATCAATAAAATCAATGCTAAAGAAAATTTTGGCTTTACTGCTTATAACAAAAATTTTTATGCTTTATCTTGTAAAGCCGAGAATGCTTCAACCTATAATCAAGCCATCTTTAAAGTAATTAATGATGAAACCAAAAAAGATATTATCATTGGGTGGTTAGAAATATCTCGCCGATATAATCACTTTGATATTTCTTGGTTATATGATATTGAGTTTGAACTTTTAAATAATGCTAATGTTCATAAAATATATGCCTGTGGCATTGATGCCCAAAACATTGCCAGAAGATTAATCTTAGGGGGTATTCCCGAAAATAAAATAGTCATGGCCGAAAATATCGCCCAAATAAAAGACCAGATTATTAAAAGTCCCGTCAAAAATATCTATGGTATCTTAAATTTTGATTATGTTAAACCTTTTAATGAAACATTAAAGGAGGAAGAGAAAAATGACAATTAATATCGCCTATTTCTATCCTGATTTATTAACTTTATATGGTGAAAATGGCAATATTAAAGCTTTAAAATATGCTTTAGAAAAAGAAAATATTAAAGTAAAAATAACCAATATCTATTTAGAAGATGATTTTAATTTAACAGCCTTTGATTTTATTTATATTGGAAGTGGTGCTCCCTCTAATTTAGCTTTAATAAAAAAACATTTATTGCCCCATAAAAACGAATTTTTAAAATATATAAGTCAAAATAAAGTTATGTTAGTCACAGGTAATGCTTTAAGTATTTTTGATTTTTTAAATCTTTATGAAGTTAGTTATCAAGAAAACTTTGTTGTTGCCGATTGTTTAGCTACCACCCATTTATGTCAAGGTAATATTCAAGCTTTTCAAAATACGCAATATCTTTTAAAATCCCAAAGTGGTATTCTTTTTGAAATGCAAAAAGGTTATGGTAATAATTCTACCACTTTAGAAGGTTTTAGTGTCAATAATTTTTATGTAACTTCGCTAATTGGACCTATTTTAGCTCGTAATATTAACTTAACTCAATATTTTGTTTCTTTATTAATAAACTAAAACTTAGGGAAAAAGCAAATACTTAAATTTCTTCTCTTTATATAATATTATATGAGGAGGTGAAATAATTAAAAAGTTTATTGTCATCTTTATTACTTTTTTAACTAGTTTTCTCTTTTTAAATAATGCTCAAGCTTTAGAAGGAATAGATGTTAGTATCTATCAAGGAAATATTGATTTTGCCCAAGTTAAACAAAGTAATATCGATGTTGTTTATATTCGTTCATCCGCGGGTTTTTCTTATGTTGATGAAAAATTTGAAGAAAATTATCAAAATGCTCGTGCGAACAACTTAAATATTGGTTTTTATCATTTCTTAACAGCTCGTAATATAAAGGAAGCTCAAGAACAAGCAGAGTTTTTTGCATCCACGATCAAAGGTAAAGTAATTGATTGTCCTCTTGCTATGGATTTTGAAGTATTAAGAGGTTTAACTAAAAAAGAAGTAAATGATATTGCTTCAACATTTCTCGAAACTGTAGCTAATTTAACTGGTAAACCTTTAATCATCTATAGTGATGCTTCAAATGCTAATGATATTTTTGATGCTTCGCTATTTAATAAATATCCTCTTTGGGTCGCCAATTATGAAGTCGATAAACCATTTACCGATATTCCTTATATTGGTTGGCAATTTACGGATAAAGGTCAAATACCTGGTATTGATGGCTTTGTTGATAGAGATACCTTTTCAAACGATATCATAATTGATGATAAAACGCCTCTAAAAGAACCTACTAATATTAATTCAAAAGTCATTTATTATCGCGTTAAAAGAGGTGATAATTTAACCAAAATTGCTCGCGAATTTAATGTTTCTTTATCTTCTATAATTGCCAATAACAACTTTAAAAATCCTAATCTTATCTATCCTAATCAAATAATCAAAATAATTGTTCCATCTTCTTATAGCCTCTCTAATAAAGAGATAATCTATACAGTCAAAAGAGGCGATACCCTAACTAAAATTGCTCAAGAATTTAATGTTAGTATATCTTCTATTGTTAATTTAAATCATTTAATTAATCCTAATCTTATCTTTGTCAATCAAAAACTTATTATTAAACTAGGAAATAACGAAATTATTGCTTATAAAGTTCAAAAAAATGATACTTTAAGTTCTATTGCTTTAACTTATAAAACAACTATCAATAATCTCTCTCAATTAAATAATTTTAAAAACCTAAATTTAATTTTTCCCAACCAAATAATTTATATAGATATGAATAATATTTATACTAAATTTCCTTAGAATAGTGTTTTGGCACTATTCTTTTTTGTATGTCTAAATTTGTCGAACTGTGGAGCAAAAGTCCAACAAAGGTGCCATTTTTTTATGAAAAGAAGGAAATAGAGGGGGTACAGGAAATAATTATTAATAGAGGTGATAATTTTATGTATGAAAATAGTATACGTGGTGATCAACTCTTTAAAGCCTTTTTTGCTAATCTTATCTTCTTGGAATATTTTATTAATTCGTTTTTTGATTATCTTTCTTTAAATTTTAAATTTGAAAAAGGTTTTGTTATTCCTCAAGCTTATATTATTGAAGATAATAAAAATAGTAAAGCTTTCTTTGGC
>CANQOE010000016.1 GCA_947625315.1 uncultured Bacilli bacterium
TAAATACAACACCTTATATCTATTATATCAAATTTTCTTTGCGAAAAAAATCTTATTTATTTTACTCTTTTTAACTGAAAAATTAACACCAATTTGACAAATATTTAAAATTATGGTATAATTAGAGCGTAATTCAATAAGGGGGTTATATATAATGAAAGGATATGTATTAGATTATATTAACGAAAATGAATTTCGAAAATTAGAAAGAGCTTTAAAGAAGTATAATATGTTAGCTTATAAAAGATTAAGCTTTAACTATTATCCTAAAATGCGTAATGGAGAATTTGTTGGGGAATTAATAAGTACTAATAAAAAAGAACAAACTGAAAAATATGAATTAAAATTACCTAGTGATAAAATGTTTGCCGCGGTTCATGGCGAAATCAAATTATATTATACTGTATATAAAAAAGAAAAAACCGTTATGTTAGATACTATTACGCCAACAGATATTTTACTAGAAGGCCATATGAGTGAATTAACTACTTATAAAGGAATAATGATATCTAAAGCTAATGCCGAAAAAGATAAATTTAAAATTGATTTATTAAGTATGTTACAAAATAATAAGTAACATACTTTTTTTAAATAGACAAATAAGAAATCTAGTGTTAAAATATTGAATTAGGTGAAGGTTATGTTAAAAAAATATAAGTTTAAAAGGGATTTAGTAGAGTATGATGTTATTTTAGATAATAATAGTTTTATTATGGATAAGGCTGATTTAAAATTTTTAATATATTCCTTAGTTTATATGTATAGGGGATTAACAACCTTTGCTTTAAAAGAAATAAAAGAAAATGCTAAATATGTTTATAGTTTACCTAATTTAGATTTCAAAATAGTTTTAGATAATATTAATAATCAAGTATATATAAATTATCAAAATATTGATTATTTGTTTTCTTATTTAATTTTAAAAGAAGGAGATTTAACTTTAGAATTAAATAAGATTACCTTTTTTAAAGAAAATAAAAAAATTACAGAAGTATTATTAGCTCATGAAGTTTTATTTATAATAGATTTCAATAAGGGGCAAAAAATAGAAAGTTTAAAAGTTCCGATGAATGTTAAAGAATGTTTAGCTCCTAATTATTTTATGGATATTGATGAATTTAGTGATTTAAATTTATTAAATGAATTTTATAAAATTAAGATTAAACCTTTACAAACTAAAAGAGAATATTATGAAAAAGAAGTTGTGTTAGAAATTGAAGAAAAGTATAGATATATTTCCCAAAAAGAAGAAGTTTCTTTAAAGGGTGGTAAATGTCAAAAATATAAAGCGCTTCTTAAAAGTTTAAGTAGTGATATGACTTTAGAATTTTTAAAAACAAAATATCAAAAAGCCCAAGTTTTAATTAGTAATTTAACGAGTGAAGATTGGAATTTTAATAAAAATATTATAAGATTAAGAAAAAAAGCTAATTATTGGTGTAATGATAAAATCATTAATTTTAAATAGTAGTAAAAATATTAAATATGTGGTAAAATTAAAAAGCAGGTGAAGATTATGTTAAAAATAAATAACCTTGAAGTTAAAGTTGATACTAAAACAATTTTACAGAACTTTAACTTAACTATTAATGATGGGGAAATACATGTTTTAATGGGGCCTAATGGGACCGGAAAAAGTACCATATGTAAAGCTTTATTACACCATTTTGATTATAAAATAACTAAGGGTAATATTATCTTTAATGATTTAGATATTACCAATAAAGATACAAGTGAAATAGCTTCTTTGGGAATATTTTTAATTAGTCAAAATCCGATGGAAATAGAAGGAGTTAGCAATTCCGAATTAATTAGATTAGCTTATAATAAACAAACAAATGAGCAAGTTGATATATTTGAATTAAATACGAAATTAAAAGATATTGCCCAAACTTTAAAAGTAGATAAACAATTTGTGCATCGCGATATTAATTATAATATGAGTGGTGGCGAAAAAAAGAAAAATGAGTTAATGCAATTATTGATGTTAAAACCAAAATTTATTATTTTAGATGAAATAGATTCGGGTTTAGATATCGATGCTTTAAAATTAGTGGGTCAAGTATTAAATAATTATTATGAAGAATATAAACCAATGATGTTAATTATTACTCATCATTTAGATTTTTTAAATAATTTTAAGGATTATAAGGTATCCATTATAAAGAATGGAACAATTATTAAGAATGGTTCAAAATCTTTAGCTAAATTAATTGAAAAAGAAGGTTTTGAGGCAAATACAATTAGTGGGTTTGAGAAAAATGAATAAACTAATATTGGGAGAGAAAAAAGAAGTTAATCAAGGTACTTATGAAGTTACCAATTTAATAGATAGTTTAACTATTAAAGAAGATGTTAAGTTATATGCTTTTAATCAAGTTAGTAATGAATATTTTAATTTAGATAAGAAAAGTAATTTATATTATGAAAAGATTGATTATTTAGATAAAGATATCGAATTAAACTTTATTTTAGATAATAATAGTACTTTAGATATGCGTTATTTAATAGTAAATCAAGGAGATAATAAAGTTACTTTAAATATTAAATGTTTAGGAAATAATAATCATATTAATTTAAGTATTCGGGTAATTAATAAAGAAGCTAGTAAAATTAATTTAGAAATAAATGGGCATATATTAGCTAATACATATGATAATGTTTTAATAGAAGATGCTAAAGGTTTAACTAATGGGCAAGATGTCATTAAGATATGTCCTAATATTTATGCCGATACTTCTGAAGTTGAAGCTAACCATTTAGTTACCGTCGGTTCCTATAATCCCGAAGAATTATTTTATTTGATGAGTAAGGGAATAAATAAAGAAGAAGCCCAAAAACTTTTACTTAAAAGCTTTGTTAAAAGTATATTTAATTATTATAAAGATAGGGAGGTGATAAACTTTGAATAGAGAAGATTTTCCTTTATTAAAACAAGATATAATTTATTTTGATAATAGTGCAACAAGTCTAAAACCAAAGGTTGTAATAGATGCTATAAATGATTATTATACTAATTATCCCGCGAATGCCCATCGGGGAGATTATGATTTATCTTATAAAGTTGATCAAGCTTATGAAAATACTAGGGAATTAGTAAAAGAATTTATTAATGCGCGTTATTTAGAAGAAATTGTATTTACAAGTGGAACAACACAAGGTTTAAATATGATTGTTAAGGGTTTTTTTAAAGAATATTTAGAAGAAGATGATGAAGTATTAATTACAAAAGCCGAACATGCTTCTAATGTTTTACCTTGGTTTAAGTTAGTTGAAGACTTAAATATTAAAGTAAATTATATTCCTCTAGATTCCAATTATTATTTAACGATGGATAATTTAAAAAAAGTGGTTAATGAACATACGAAAGTTATTAGTATTGCCGGGATTACTAATGTTATTGGGGATGAGCGTCCTATTAAAGAAATATGTGAATATGCTCATCAACATAATATTTTTGTGGTTTTAGATGCTGCCCAAATGGCTCCTCATAAAAAAATTGATGTTCAAGATTTAGATGTTGATTTTTTAGCTTTTTCGGCTCATAAAATGTTGGGACCAACTGGGGTTGGGGTTTTATATGGCAAAAAAGAATTATTAGAACATTTAATTCCTTTAGAATTTGGAGGGGGAATGAATGAATCTTTTGATAATCCAAATGAAGTTTATTTAAAACCTTTACCTTTAAGATTAGAAGCGGGTACCCAAAATATCGCAGGAGTTATTGGCTTTGGTGCCGCGATTAAATATCTAAATAATATTGGTTTAGATAAAATCCATAATCATGAACTTATGTTGCGCAAGTATTTAATCGATAAACTTTTAAAAATTAAACATATCGATATAATTAATTTGGAAAGTGATTCGGGAATTGTCGCTTTTAATGTCAATAAAGTATTTTCTCAAGATGTTGCTTATTACTTAAATAAATATAATATTTGTGTAAGGGCAGGTAATCATTGTGCCAAGATTTTAAAAAATGCAGTTGGAGTAACTAATACAGTAAGAGTAAGTTTATATTTTTATAATACTACGGAAGAAATCGATAGTTTAGTCGAATTATTGAGTAATTATGATAAAATATTAAGTGAGATGGTTTAAATGGATAGAGAATTAAAACGGGAAATTATTATGGAACATTATATGCATCCGAAAAATCGCAAGAGAGCTAGTGATGATTATGAGAAAGTAAATACGGCAAATTCTTCTTGTATAGATAATATCGATATTTATATTAAGTTTGATAATAATGTAATTAAAGATATAACCTTTGAAGGAGAAGCTTGTGCTATATCTATTTCTTCTACTTCCATAATGATTAAAAACTTAATTGGTAAAACTAAAGAAGAAGCTTTAGAATATATTAATGAATTTGAAAAAATGGTAGAAGGTCAAGAATATAATGTTGATTTATTAAAAGAGGGTAATGTTTATGATGATATATATAAGCAGGGTAATCGCAAAACTTGTGCTACTCTCCCTTATCGGGGATTAAAAAAAGCTATAATGGATAATTAATCTTATAGCTTTTTTTTAAACAGTTTTAACTTTTCAAAATATTGTTTTTATCTTTATTTTAATTGTTAAAGAAATTATCTATTACAAAGTAAATTTTTCTACTTTTTTTTCTTTATTATTGAACAAATATTAAAAAAGTGGTAGTATTATATTAGGTTTGGTGAATAAATATGAAATTTATAAAGAGTTTACTTCCTTATATTACAATTATTATTGTCGTAGTTTTAATTAGAACTTTTATTATTACTCCGGTTAGAGTAGATGGTTCTAGTATGTATCCTACTTTAAATGGTGGAGAAATTATGATTTTAAATAAATTGGGGAAAATAAATCGTTTAGATATTGTGGTTGTTAAAACCGAAAGTGAAGATAATATTATTAAAAGAGTAATAGGTATGCCTGGTGAAACTGTTGAATTAAAAGATGAAAAAATATATATTAATGATGAAGAATTTGAAGATACTTATGGTTTTGGAACAACTTATAATACTAATAGTATGCCTAAAGTTTTATTAAAAGATGATGAATACTTTGTTATGGGAGATAATCGAGAAGTATCTTTAGATAGTAGGGTATTAGGACCTATTAATAAAAAAGATATAAAAGGTACTACTTCTTTAGTAATTTTTCCTTTTAAAAGCTTTGGAATAAAGAAATAAATAAGAGAAACTGTTAAATTTTTAGCAGTTTTTTTAAATTACAAAATAATACCAATTGGATATTTGCTAATAATGTTTTTTTGTGATATGATAGATGTAGCCAAGAATGATTAATACTATGGGGGATTTATTGGTAAATACGAAAGCAGGTGTTAATTTTGAATAATTAATTAAAATACATAAGAAATATTTAGGATAAAGCAAAGATTCATTTATATTTTTAAACTGGAATGTTTAAGATGCAAATGAAAACGTTACAAAGAAAAAATTATATATATTATGTTCCATTTTGGAACATACTGCTGAAGATGAGAAAATTTTGTAAAACAAAAATTTACCAATTTTAGGAAGGATTTTTATGGTAAATAAACAAAATAATCAAATAATAAAGGAAAATTTTAATAATACTTATAGTACTTTTGAAAGTATAAAGCATTTAGATGAATATGGATATGAATATTGGTATGCTAGGTAATTACAAAAAGCATTAGATTATAAAGAGTGGCGAAATTTTAGAATAGTGATGGATAAAGCAATAATATCTTGTGAAAATAGTAATTTTAAGGTATTGGATCATTTTGTTGAAGTCAACAAAATGATAGAATTAGGAAAAGCTGCGAAAAGAAAGATTCTTGAATATAAACTATCTAGGTATGAATGTTATTTAATAATGCAAAATGCTAATCCAAGTAAAGAAGTTGTTGCTTTGGGCCAAACTTATTTTGCTATTCAAACTAGAAAACAAGAAATTAAGGAACAAGAATATGATTCACTATCAGATGATGAAAAAAGATTTTATCAAAGAAAATTGACTAAACAAGGTAATTATACTCTTCAAAAAGTTGCAGCCTCTGCGGGTGTTAAAAATATGGCAGAATTTCATAATGCTGGTTATAAAGGATTATATAATGGAGAAACTGCTAATGATATTGCTAAAAGAAAAAATATACGTTATAGAGAAGATATATTAGATAATATGAATGAAGATGAATTAGTAGCTAATTTATTTAGAATAAATCAAACTAAGCAAAGATTAATTAAAGATAATGTTCAAGGAGAAAATAATGCCAAAGCTGTTCATTATGAAGTTGGTCAAAAAGTTAGAAAAGCTAGTCAAGATATTGGGGGAATGTTGCCTGAAGAAATGCCAACACCTAAGAAAAGTTTAAAAGAGCTAGAAAAAGAAAATAAAAACTTAGAAAATAATGTTAAAGTAAAATTTACGGAATTAAAATAATTTAGAGAATTATAAAAATGAATAAATATTTAAAGAAAAAATTTATTGATGGGAGATGAGGTAATGAATAAATTAGAAAAACAAAATAATTTATTAATATATAAAGGTAAAAATGGTAATATAGTTGTTGATGCATTTTATAATGATAAAACTTTATGACTTACCCAGAAAGGAATGGCTAAAGTTTTTGATTGCTCTATAGATAATATTTCTTTATATTTAAAAAATATTTTTAAAGACAATGAACTTGATGAAAAGGCAGTTGTCGAGAATTCCTTGGTAACTGATTCAGATGGAAAAAATTACAAAACTAAAATATATAATCTTGATGCTGTTATTGCCGTATCTTAAAGAAAATGAAAAGGGAGTAGAAATTAATGAATGAAAACAAAAATACTATGGTTTTAAATGGGGTAAATATTGGAATTAGTAAAATTACATTAGATGAAACAGAATTAATTATTATTGATAAATCTGGCATTTATTGCTTACGAATTATTTTATATTATAATTGGAAAGAAATTAATAACATCGAAATTGGTGAGAAAGCAAAAATTGATTTTAATGAATACATATTATCAGAGAATAATGAACCATCATTAATTTGGCCTGAAGAATCTTATGTTGAGAAAGTAACTAATAATTCTTTATATTTTTATTTTAACTTTGAAAATATGTCAAAAACAATTACTTATATGAATAAAAGAAATTGTTTCAATATTTTACCTAATTCTCTTGTAGTTAAAGCTTTTATAGATTATAAAGAAGTTTTTAATGGTCCTAATATTAATTAAGGAGTAGACTATGGTTAAACATATTATAGTAACAACATTATATGATAAAGAAAAAATAGAGAAATGCAGGACTTCATCGTGTTTGGCTTGTGGAAGATAACACACTCGGAATTTTTGATAAAAGTTCTGATGGAAAAAAGGCAAAAATCTATAATTTAGTATGATGGAGATGTTGCACAAAATTTTTTAACGAAAAAATAATTGAAAAATTTAAATAAAATTGTTACAATGTATTTAGATTATGCTTTAGTTACAAGCAGAAAATTATTAGACAATGATTATGAATGATTGGATAGAAAAACTCTTTTTACAATTTAATAATCAATAAATATTACATAATTCTGGAAAAATTTCTGATAATTTTAGAAAGTGATAAAATATTAAAAAAATATAACTGGTAAAAATGAATAATAAACAAAAATTAATCAATATCCATCGGAATATTGGTAAATATAAAATTGCTTGTAAACCCTCATAAATAAATTTATTAAAAAAGTTTTTGCATATTAAAGAAAAATTAAATATTGGAGATGAGATAATGAAAAAATTAGAAGAACAAAATAATTTATTAATATATAAAGATAAAGATGCTAATATGCTAGAAAAAATAAAAACATCATGTAATTATGTTTCTACAAATAGTAGCTGTGTATTAATTGATTATGAAAAATTGGATGAATATATTAAGACAATTGATTTTCAAAAAATTAAATTTTGGTTAAGTAGTAATCCATATAATTTATTTGATATGGAATTTGATAAAATAATTAATTTTCTGTTAATATTTGAATCAATAGATTATTGCTTTTGGGGCCAACCTAAATGGACTATAAATACTATAGAAGGAGAAAAAGATGGTTCAGAAGCTTTATTATATGCTTTATTAAATTATGTAAAAAAATTAAATAAAATTGATTTTACAAATGTTTCTTTTGAAGAATTTTCTGATATATTAAAAGGTAATGCTGATATTCCATTTTTACAAGAAAGATATAATACTGTTGTCGCAATTTGTAATGTAGTTAATAAAAAAATGAAAGGTAATTTTTATAATTATATTAAAGATATTAATAAAGATACTGAATTATTTAACATTATTATTAATAATTTTAAAGACTTTTGTGATGAAAGAGAATATAATGGTAATAAAATATATTTTTATAAATTAGCACAATTATTAACTTCTGATATTTTGCACATAAAAGAATTAATTAATGCTACCAAAGTTGATTATAGTAATTTAGTAGGATGTGCAGATTATAAAATACCTCAAACATTAAGAGCTTTAGGTATACTGAAGTATAATAATGAATTATCAAAAATTATTGATAATAAACAACTTATATCTGAAAATTCTAAATACGAAGTCGAAATAAGAGCTAATACAATAGCTGTTATTAATTATATTAGTTCAAAATTAGAAAATTGTTGCTCTATAGATATAAATGATTATTTATTTGTATCTTCTAAAGCAGTTAAAACAATTGCTAAACCATATCATTTATGCAGAAATAAAAATTATTAAAAAATATTAATTTAATAATTTATAAGGAAGTGATATAAATGGACAATTTTATTTGTAAAGTTGCTAGTAGAAAAGAATTATTAAAAAGATGGGATTATTTGATTGAAATACATCCAGGGAACAATAAATGGATTGAATTTAAAGAAAATGCCCTTAAACATTTTGATGAAAATAGCACTATTTCTTATTTAGGTTTTTTAAATAATGAAATAATATGTGAGATAACTGCTTATATTAAAAATTCTGCATTTATAGGAGATATAAGTAAACCATCAGGTTTATTAAGTGATAGTATGGCTTATTTGGCTGCTTTTAGGACTAATAAAGAATATGAAGGGAAAGGATATTTTAGCAAATTATATAAATTTGTTGAAAGTGATTTAAAAGAAAAAGGATATAAAGAATTATCTTTAGGAGTAGGTCCAGAAGCCGTTAGAAATATCGAAATATATTTTCATTTAGGGTTTAGAGAATATATCAAAACGATAATTGAGTATGAAACAGTAGAAGAAAATCCACAAACACAAAAAGAAGATGTAATAGTCTTTTATAAAAAGAAGATATAACTAGAATATGTTTCACTTGATAGGTTTTAGAAAACTTATATAGATGAATTAATAATATAAATGGAGGAAAGTATAAATGAATTTAGAGTATGTTGAAGTTGATAGTAGTAATTTGGATTTAGCAGTAAAAATTCAAAATACTATATTTCCATTGGAAGATGGAAGACAAAATTATATAGAAGGTATTACTAATGATCCTTATAGAAAAGAAATGATAAATTATATTACTTATGTTGATGAAATGCCTGTAGGTGTAGTTGGATTATATTCATATAATGAATATCCTAACGATGCTTGGTTAAGTTGGTTTGGAGTACTAGAGGAATATAGACGTAAGGGATATGGCTCTAAAATGTTTGATTTTTTTAAAACATTATCTTTAGAAAAGGGTTATACATCAATAAGAATTTATACTGATGATGAATTTGATAAAGCAATTTCACTTTATGAAAAAAAGGAATGATAAAAGAATTCTATAAAAATGAGTTGGAAAGTGAAGAAATAAACAAAGGAACAATTATATATTCAAAAGCTTTAACAAAAGAAAAAACAGAAAAGTGGAATAATAAATTTTTAGGTTTAACTATACAAAGTGAAAAAGAGAAACAAAGGAAGTGATAATAATGGAAAATCGACAAAATTCAACAAACATTAACTGGTTTCCTGGGCATATGCAAAAAACCAGACGGCAAATTAAAGAAGAAATGCGCAATATTGATATTATCTATGAATTAGTAGATGCCCGCATACCTAAAAGTTCGCGAATTGAAGATATTGAAGAGATTATAAATAATAAACCGCATATTTTATTAATGACTAAAAAAGATTTGGCTGATGAAGTTAAATTAAATAATTGGATTAACTATTATCAAAAATTAGGTATTAATACTTTAAGTGTTGATTTAACTAAAAATGAGGATATTAAACAAATTGTAGCTAAAACTAATGAACTTATGGAAGATATGCAAAAAGCAAGAATTGCTAAAGGTTTAAAAACTAAAGAAATTCGAGTTTTAGTTTTAGGTATTCCCAATGTTGGTAAATCAACTTTAATTAATAAAATGGTAGGGAAGAGGGTAGCTAGTGTTGGTAATACACCGGGTATAACTAAAAATTTAGTAGCTTTAAAAACTAATTATAATATAACTTTAGTGGATACTCCTGGTATTCTTTGGCCTAAAATAAAGGATAGAGAAGTTGCTCTTAATTTAGCGTCCTTTTCTTCAATAAAATTAGAAGTTTTAGATATTAATGAAATTGCTGTGCATATAATTCAAAAATTAGTCAAAAGTTATCCTCAAAAATTAGTAGACAGGTATAAAATAACAGCTAATTTACAAGATTTAGAAGTATTAGAAATATATGAGGCCATTGCTAAAGCTATTGGGGCTTTTAAAAATCAAGAAGTTGATTATGAAAAAGTAAGTTTAAGAATAATTAATGATTTAAAAAATGAATATATTAAAGGAGTTTGTTTTGACTAATGAAAGTATCAGTAGATTTATTAAAATACGAAAAAGAATTATATAAAGAGGGAATAACTTTAATCGCCGGAGTTGATGAAGCAGGAAGAGGTCCTTTATGTGGACCAGTTGTTGCTAGTGCCGTAATTCTTCCCAAAAATTATCAATTAGAAGGTTTAAATGATTCCAAACAATTAAGCGAGAAAAAAAGAGAAGAATTATATCCCCAAATTTTAAAAGATGCTTTAAGTGTTGGAGTAAGCATAATAAGTGCTAAAATTATTGATGAAATAAATATTTTGGAAGCCTCCAGGTTAGCCATGATGAATGCTTTAAAAGATTTAAAAATTAAACCTGAATATATTTTAACAGATGCGATGAAATTAAAAGATATTGCTATTCCTTATCAAGCTATAATTCATGGAGATGCTTTATCTTTATCTATCGCCGCGGCTTCAGTTGTAGCTAAAGTAACAAGAGATCATTTAATGCTTGAACTTGATAAAAAATATCCGCAGTATAATTTAAAAAAACATAAAGGTTATCCAACTAAAGAACATTTAATGCTTATTAAAAAATACGGAATTAATGAAGAATATCGTGTAACTTATAAACCAGTTAAAGAAATTATAGAAAGAGAAAAACAAAATGTATGAATATGAAAAAATGGCTAAATATTATGATTTATTTTATAGCCAAAAAGATTATCAAAAAGAAACCACTTTTTTAAAAGATATTTTAAAAAATCGCAAAAAAGTTTTGGATGTCGGTTGTGGAACCGGTATGCATATGCATTTACTTGAAGAAGCAGGTTATGATGTTACTGGTCTAGATTTAAGTAAAAGTATGCTTGATATAGCTAAAACGCGAGTTAAAGGTTCTTTATTTTCAGCCAATCTTTTAGATTTTACATCTTCCAATAAATTTGATGCTATTATTTCGATGTTTGCAGTCTTTAATCATTTAACTTCTTATGAAGAAATGGAAAAAGGACTTCTTAATTTGTATGGTTTATTAAATACTAAGGGGGTTTTAATTATTGATTTACATAATGGACGTAAAAATGGGGAAAAAGTAGAAACTATAAATAATTGGACACGGCAAATGAAGTGGACTTTTAATCTTAAAACTAGTAGAGAACATACGGATATAAAATATGTTATAGACAATAATATTTATAAAGATAGTCATGAATTTTTAATTTATGAGTTATCAAAAATTGAAGAAATATTAATTAAACATAATTTAAAATATCAAATATATGAAAATTATACTTTTTCTATAGCAAATAATCATTCTAAAAATTTGAATATTGTCATATATAAGTAAAAAAATATTGGGGGATGAATAAAAAGTCTTGCAAAAATCCTCAAAATAATGTTTAATATTAATAGATGGTTTTTAACTATCTTAAACCTACCACTTAGTTTAGAAAGGAACAGATATGAGTAATTTAGTAATCGTCGAATCTCCAGCGAAGAGTAAAACAATTGAAAAATATTTAGGAGATAAATATAAAGTAGTATCCTCAAAAGGACATATAAGAGATTTAGCTACAACTGGCCATTATGGTTTAGGAATTGATATTGAAAATGATTTTAAGCCTAATTATGTAACTATTAAAGGTAAAGCAAAAGATATTAAAGAATTAAAAAAATTAGCCCAAAATAGTGATAAAGTAATTCTAGCAACCGATCCCGATCGAGAAGGAGAAGCAATATCTTGGCATTTATATGATGAATTAGGATTAAAAGATGAAGATTATGAAAGAGTAGTTTTTAATGAAATAACTAAAGATGTGGTAATTTCTTCCATTAATAATCCGCGAAAGATTGATATGGATTTAGTTAAAAGTCAAGAAACTCGTCGGATGTTAGACCGCATTATTGGTTTTAGATTATCTAAATTAATGCAACGAAAAACTGGTGGTAAAAGTGCCGGAAGAGTTCAAAGTGTAGCTTTAAAATTAATTGTCGATAGAGAAAGAGAAATAAATGCTTTTATTCCGGAAGAATATTGGACTATTGAAGCCGATTTTAAAGATTTTAAAGCCGTATTAGAAAAATATCATAATAAAAAAATTGAAATTAAAAATGAAGTAGAAGCTGATGAAATCTTAAATAAATTATCTTTATCTTTTAAGATAGAAAACGTGGAAGAAAAAGAAAAATTAAAAGCACCTAAAGACCCATTTAGAACTTCTACTTTACAACAAATGGCTTCTAATCGTCTTAATTTTTCTTCTTCTAAAACGATGCAAATAGCCCAAAAATTATATGAAGGTATGAATATTGGCAAAGAAACTGTTGGTTTAATAACTTATATGCGTACCGATTCAACAAGATTGAGTGATGTTTTTGTTAATGAAACCAAGTCTTATATAAAATCTAAATATGGCCAAGAATATGTGGGTTATGTTAAAAAAAGTAAAGAACCCAAAGGAGCACAAGATGCTCATGAAGCGAT
>CANQOE010000017.1 GCA_947625315.1 uncultured Bacilli bacterium
AATTTTCTCGCTTCCTTAATTTCTGTAACGTTTTAACTTTGTATTTGCATTTAAAGTTTATTAAAATTATGGTTTAAATAATTTTTAGCAAGTTCCAATTGTTTTATTTTTTTGTGAATTTTTTTTAACAATTGTAAAGTTGTTTTTCATTTAGTATTTTCCCTTTGCTAGTATTGTACTGCATTTTTTCCAAAACATCAACAAAAACAATTTTCACTAATAAAAATTATAAGTTTACCAATTTCAAAATATGAAAATAAGTATTAAAAAATAATTGACTTTTTCTTAAAAAAATAATATATAATTACTTAATTACTTTAATAATAATTAAGTAATTAAAAAAGCTAGTGATTCCCACTATTGAGAGGAATTTAAAAAAGCGGTGATTCCCACCATAAGAGGAACTTAAAAAAGAACTAGAGAGCAAACTCTAGTTTTTAACATTTGATAAGTAATTTTAAAAGATTTATCTTTTTTTAGTTAGTACATATGGTCTTTCATCATTAGTAGGTCTTGTTAAATTTATTGCCGAATATTCTCCTGCAAAAATTCTAAACATTGCACTACTGATAGTGTCATCAAAAACTGTTTTTAAACTTCTGGCTCCACTATTTAAAGCTATAGCTTTTTCGGCAATATAATCAATAAAATCTTCATCATAGGAAAATTCTATATTCATAGATTCAAATAATAATTTATATGTATTTAAGGGACTAAAATCAGATTCTATTAAAATTTTCTTAATATCTTCTTTTGATAAAGTATTCATTGCAACTAATTTTGAAAATCTTCCCATTAATTCGCGCATTATTCCATAATTTACAAAGTCAGTTGTTGATACCTGGAATAATCATCATTATCTACTATTCCAGTAAATGCCCCTAAAGCAACAACTGAAAGTTTTGATGTATCAAATTTTTTATCTCCAAAATAAAATGTTGAACCATCTAATAATTTTAATAATGACCTTTGAACCCCAATTCTAGAAACATGGTCTTTAGAATATTTATCTTTTTCGGCTAATTTATCAAATTCATCAATAACTAAAATACCTTTTTGGGCTTTTTCAATGTCTTTTCTAGCCGCTAGATACAAATTTTCTAACATATCCGTAATATTTCGTCCTACATAACCAGTTTCGGAAAGAGATGTAGCATCTTCAATTACGATAGGTATTTCATAAATATTAGCTATTCTTTTTAAAATTTCGGTTTTTCCTGTTCCCGTAGAACCATACACAATAATGTTTTCTTTTAATTTGGCTATCATATCAATACCAAGGGTTAGATTTATAACTCTTTGATTTTTAAAAAGCGCGGTTAATATTTGCATAATTTGTTCATCTTGCGAAATAATTGTTTTCTTAATTGTTGAGTACATTTGCGAAATATCAGTATTGTTATTTAAAATTTTATCATCATAATCTTTAGTTGCCCCATATATTTTTTGTAATAATTCTTGATTAGTTATTCTTAAAAGAGAATTTTTATTCAAATCATAAGTGAAATATTCGCCAATATGGTCATGATAAAGACTCAAATTCTTAAAATCATTGAGATCAAATGTCCAATTATTTTGGCTACTAAGTTCACTAAAGGTTTTAACATCATCAATCATATGAAAAGCAGAATCAGGAAATATTACTTTTCCAGCCAATTTTCCTGTTAAAACAACAAAGGCTTTTCCATTAGTATTGAAATTATAATAAAAACCACAACAAGGTTCTAGTTTTTTATAATATATTTGTTTTTGACCATCAATAATACATTCTTTTTTCTTATATATATTGGCTAAACAAACAAAGTTCATAGCATCCATAAATGTTCCACCTCTAATAGTTATTTATTATAATATAAAATTTAAAAATGTCAATTAAATAACATAAGTAGTTCAATTTTTCATATATTTTAGTATCTAGGAGTATGTAATGAAAAATTTTATTAATTATATTGTTTATGATAAAAAAGAAAATTTACATGATGAAACTAAAATGGTAAGAGGGGCTTTAGGTCATGACCCATTATCCGGTTCGATTAGTTTTCCTATTTTTCAAACCGCTACATATCGCCATATAAGTATTAAAGAGAATACTAGTTTTAATTATAGTCGTATTATTAATCCCACTCGTTTAGAGTTAGAGCGAACTATGGCTTTACTTGACCATGGTTATCAAGCTTTTGCTTTATCTAGTGGTATGAGCGCAGTAACTTTAGCTTTATCGATGTTAAAACCAAATGAACATCTCTTACTTAGTGATGATGTTTATGGAGGTACGCTTCGAGCTTGTGATGAAGTTTTAAAAAATAATGGCATAAATTATACCCAAGTTGATTTTACTAATTTAGACGAAGTAAAATCAAGTATTAAAGATAATACCAAAATGTTTTTTATTGAAACACCTACTAATCCAATGATGAAAGTTGCCGACATTCAAAAAATTTCGGAAATTGCACATGCTAAAGGTATATGTGTAGTTGTTGATAATACCTTTTTAACTCCTTATTATCAAAAACCTTTATTACTGGGCGCCGATTTAGTCGTTTATAGTGCTTCTAAATATTTAGGAGGTCATAATGATATAATCGCCGGGATTTTAGTTGTTAAAACGAAAGAACAAGCAGAATTTTTTGCTTTACAAAATGCTGTTTATGGGGCCTCTTTAGCTCCCCATGATTCTTGGTTAGCTCTAAGAGGTCTAAAAACTTTAGCTATTAGAATGCAAGCCCATAGTTCCAATGCCTCTCAAGTTGCCGAATTTTTAAAACAGCATCCTAAAGTTAAAAAAGTCTATTATGTTGGTGATAAAAGTCATCCTAACTATGAACTTAGTCAAAAACAAACTACTGGTTTTGGAGGGATGATTTCTTTTGAACTCGATTCGATGGCTACAGTGGATAAATTTTTAGAAAGAATAAAACTTATTTTATTCGCCGAAAGTTTAGGTGGTGTTGAAAGCTTAGTTACCCATCCTTTAAGTCGTACTCATAGTGAAATACCTAAAGAAACTTGTGAAAAATTGGGAATTACTCCCACCTTATTAAGATTATCGGTAGGTATTGAACATGTTGATGATATAATAAATGATTTAAAACAAGCTTTAGAATAGGGGATATTATGAAATTTAGTAAAATGCAAGCTTTAGGAAATGATTATATTTATCTAGATGGTATTAATCAAGAAATAAAAGAACCTAATATTTTAGCTCAAAAATTATGTAATCGCCATTTTCAAATTGGTTCTGATGGTTTAATTATTGCTGAGGCAAGTTCCAAAGCTGACTTAAAAATGCGCGTTTTTAATCCCGATGGTAGTGAAGCCCAAATGTGTGGTAATGCTCTAAGAAGTATTGCTAAATTTGCTTATTTAAATAAATTAGTACCTAAAACGCATATTTTTATTGAAACTTTAGGAGGTATTAAAGAAGTATTTTTAGATATTCAAGATAGCCAAGTCGTTAATATTAAAGCTAATATTGGTCAACCTATTTTTAAACCTAGTTTAATTCCACTAGATAGTCCTAAAGACAAATTTATTGAAGAAGAATTAACTATTTTAGATAAAAAATTTAAAGTTAGTGCCTTATCTTGGGGCAATCCTCATGCCGTTGTTTTTGTCCCCGATGTAGCTAATTTTGCTGTTTCTAAGTATGGTCCCGCCATTGAAAATCATCATTTATTTTTAGAAAAGACCAATGTAACTTTTGTTGAAGTCTTAGATAAAAATCATTTATTTATTCGCGAATGGGAAAGAGGTACTGGGGAAACTTTAGCCTGTGCTACTGGTTGTGCTTCGGCTTTAGTTATTGCTAATTTATTAGGTTTATGTTCTTCTCATGTTTTAGTAAAACAACTGGGAGGTACTCTAAAGTTGAGTTATGATTTAACTAAAGGTTTAACTATGGAAGGACCTAGTACTTTAGTTTTTGAAGGAGAGTTAAAAAATATATGAAATTAACAAGTGTTTTAAAAGATATTGATTATACTTTAATTAAAGGTTCTTTAGATATCGATATTCAAGATATAAAATATGATTCTCGTAAAATCGAACCTAATGATATTTATGTTGCTATTAAAGGATATAACCTCAATGGCCATGATTTTATCCCGGAAGCTATTGAAAAAAAAGCTCGCGTAATTATCATTGAAGAATTAGTCAATATTTATGGAGATGCTACCATTATCATGGTTAAATCCACCAAAGAAGCTTTAGCTAAATTATCTCAAAATTATTTTGGCCATCCCGATAAAGAATTATTTTTAATCGGTGTTACTGGTACAACTGGCAAAACTACAACTACCCATATTATCAAAGATTTAATTTCTTTAAAATATTCCTGTGGTTTAATTGGCAGTAATGGTATTAAATATTTAGATCAAGTTATTTTAACCGATAATACTACTCCCGATAGTTATACTATTTATAAATATTTAAGAGAAATGTTAAATAACCATATTACTCATGTCGTAATTGAAGCTTCTTCGCAAAGTTTTAAATTAGCTCGTTTACTTGGTATAACTTTTGATATAGGAGTTTTAACTAATCTAACAAGCGACCATATAAGCCCTAAAGAACATGCCAATCAAGCAGAATATTTAGCTTGTAAAAAAGAGTTATTTAAAAACTCTAAGCAAATAGTTATTAATAATGATTCTTTGTATTTAGATATTATTTTAAAAGACATAGATAAACCGCTTATTACTTATGGTCTAAAAAATGAAGCTGATTTACATTTAAAAAGTTATGAATTAATTAATAACGAAGAGTTTATTGGTTCCAAGTTTTCGACTGAAGGTTTAATAAACGCTGAATTTAATTTAGCTATGCCCGGTTTATTTAATATTTATAATGCTTTATGTGCTCTTTGTGTTTTAGCTTTACTAGATATTGATATTTTAAAAATTAAAGAAAAACTACTAACCATTAAAGTTCGAGGTCGCATGAACTGTGTAGTTAATAATCCTGATTATAAAGTTATTATTGATTATGCGCACGCTCAAGATAGTTTAGAAAAATTGGTGGCCACTATGCAAGATTATCACCCCAATCGGTTAATTAGTATTTTTGGAGGTGGAGGAAATCGGGATAAACAAAGACGTTATGCTCTAGGTAGTATTATTGGGGCTTCTTCGGATTTATGTATCTTAACGATGGATAATCCTCGTTTTGAAGAACTAAATAAAATAAATGCTGACATTAAAGAAGGTTTAAATCAAGTAAATGCTAAATATATCGAAATAATGGATCGTAAAGAAGCTATCTATTATGCTTTAGATAATCATCAAAAAGGGGATATTATCTTATTAATTGGTAAAGGCCATGAAGAATATCAAGATATTAAAGGTTCTAAATACTATTTTAGTGAAGAAGCTGTTTTAAAGGAATATTTTGCCAATAATTAATTTAAAAAATAGTCAATAAAACTTTGACTTATTCTTTAATAGATAGTATAATTAATTTAAGAGAAGTGATTAGAAATGAAACTAAAAATGCGGAATTTTAAAGCGGTTTTACTAGGTAGTGATATAAATACTTATAGTATGGCTCGCGCTTTTTACGAAGAATATAATATTAAAACCACCGTCATTGGTAAGTATTATACTGGACCTAGTTATAATAGTAAAATAATTGATTTTTATGCTTACGAAGATTTAGATACTAAAAAACGTTTTTTACAAGTATTAAATGATTATGCTAAACAAGAAAAAGATAAGAAATTAATTCTTCTTGGCTGTGGGGATAATTATGTTCGTTTAATTATTGAAAACAAAAAAGCTTTAGCTAAAAATTATTTAATACCTTATATTGATTTAGATTTAATGGAAAAGTTAATTAAAAAAGAAGAATTTTATAAAATGTGCGATAAATATAACTTAGCTTATCCTAAAACTTTTATTTATAAAAAAGAAATGAATAATGATTTTAAACTACCTTTTAAATATCCCGTAATATTAAAGCCATCTAACAGTGTTGATTATTTTGCTCATGAATTTCCGGGTCAATACAAAGTCTATAAAATTGAAGATGAATCTCAATTATTAAAAGTAATTGAAGAAATATACAATGCTGGTTATACTGATGATTTAATAATTCAAGATTTTATCCCCGGTGATGATAGTTATATGCGCGTTATGACTTGTTATTCTAATTCTTTAGGTCAAGTTAAATTAATGAGTTTAGGCCATACTATGCTTGAAGAACATACCCCTCATGGTATTGGTAATCATGCGGTAATTATTAATGAATTTAATGAAGAACTTTCTTTAAAAATTAAAAATTTCTTAGAAAGTATTCATTATGTTGGCTATTCTAATTTTGATATTAAATATGATGAACGTGATAAAACTTATAAAGTTTTTGAAATAAATATTCGTCAAGGACGTAGTAACTTTTATGTCACTGCTGGTGGTTATAATTTAGCTAAATATTTAGTTGATGATTTAATTGAAGGCATTGATAATCCTTTTACTATTGCTAATAATCCCCATTTATGGACCATGATCCCTTTAAAAATAGCTTATACTTATGTTAAAAATCCCGAATATGTCCAAGAAATGCATAAGCTAGTTAAAGAAGGTAAAGTTACTAATCCTTTATTCTTTAAGAAAGATAATCATTTTAAAAGAACTATTCGTCTTCTTAAAGCCCATTTTAAACAATTTAAAAAATTTAAAAAATACTTAGGAGGAAAATAATGAAATATTATCCTTTAAAAGATTACTTAAATATCTTAGAAAATCATAATTTAGTTATAGAATATAAATTAAGTCCCACTCTTTTAGAACAACCTATTCAAAAAATAAGTTATAATTCTAAAGAAGTTGATGCTCATACTTTATATGTTTGTAAAGGCTTTAAATTTAAAAAAGAATATTTAGAAGAAGCTTTATCTAAAAAGGCTTTAGCTTTTATCGCCGAAGATAATTATAATTATTCTGATAATTATCTTAAAGTTAAAGATATTCGTCTAGCCCTAGCTTTAATCTCGGCTTATTATTATCAATATGAACGAAAACTTAATTTAATCGGCGTTACGGGAACTAAAGGTAAATCAACGACGGCCTATTATATTAAAGCTATTTTAGATATGGTTACTAAAAAAGAAAATGCCATTTTATCTTCAATTGATACTTATGATGGTAAAACCAAAAAAGAGTCGCTTTTAACATCTCCCGAATCTTTAGAATTACATGAACATATCTATAATGCCAAAGTTAGTAAAATTGATAATTTAATCATGGAAGTATCTTCCCAAGCTTTAAAATATCAAAGAGTAGCTAATGTTTTATATGATGTAGCTGTATTTTTAAATATTAGTGAAGACCATATTAGTGATGTCGAACATCCTGATTTTGAAGATTATTTTGCCTCCAAATTAAAGATATTTAATCAAGCCAAAAATGCGGTGATTAATCTAGATTCCGCTTATGCCAGTAGAATAATTGAAGCTTCTCAAAATACCCTCGGATCAGTTAAAACTTTTAGTCTAAAAGATAATACGGCCGACTTTTATGCTTATGATATTAAAAAAGAAGGCTTAAATAAAATTAAATTTAAAGTTAAAAGTAAAAAGTTTAATCAAGAATTTGAATTAAATATGCCTGGATTATTCAATGTGGAAAATGCTTTGGCCGCTATAGCAGTCGCTGATATTCTAAATATTGATTTAAAATATATTATTGAAGGCTTAAAAATAGCTCGTGCTTCCGGTCGAATGGAAGTTCATGCCTCAATTGATAATAAAGTTATTGCTATTGTTGATTATGCTCATAATAAATTGAGTTTTGAAAAATTATACGAATCCGTTAAAGAAGAATATCCTGATAAAAAAATAATTACGGTCTTTGGTTGTCCTGGTTCTAAAGCTTTTATTCGTCGAAGAGATTTAGGTTTACTTTCGGGAGCTAATTCTTATATGACTTATTTAACCGCGGAAGATCCCGGAAGTGAAGATGTTAAAACTATTAGTGAAGAAATAGCTACTTATGTTAAATCAGTTAAAGGGCAATATAAAATAATAGAAGATAGGGGCGAAGCTATTACGAAAGCTATTTTAGAAAATCCTAATAGTGTTATCTTAATAACAGGTAAAGGTAATGAAACTCGCCAAAAATATGGCACCCAATATCTACCTTATAAATCTGATACTTATTATTGCTTAGAAGCTTTAAAGACTTATGAAGCTAATTTATATGTTAAAAACTAGTTTAATATAATTATTGTGTTATTTTTATTATCATAATATAAATTAGGTAATAAAAATGAAGAGATTAGATATTAAAAATTACCATAAAAGTTTAGGGCCTTTAATTGATATTCAAACTCCCTTAGATTATCAAGAATATCATCATCCCGATAGTATTAATATTCCTTATGAAACGCTTCTTTTAAATCATAAAAGTTTACTAAGTAAAAATAAAAGATATTATATCGTTTGTTTAAAAGGCTCTAAATCACGCAAAGCTGTTAGTATTTTAGAATTTTATGGTTATGATGTTACTCAAATGAGTTATGAATAGCTTCTTTTAAAGAAGTTATTTTTATTTAATAATTTCTAAAACATCTTTGAGTAAATCAAGAGCAATCTTTTTAGTTTGTTCATTTCTATCTTTTAATGGATTATATTCGACTAAGTCATAAGCACTTACTTTTTGACTCTTTAATAAAGCTTTATTTATAGCTTCTGCTTCTTTAACTGTTAACCCATTTTCTTCAGGAATAGATACCCCGCAAGCTTGATTTGGGTCTATGACATCTAAATCAAAACTTAAATGAAATTTATCACCAACTATCTTTAATGTTTCTTGAATAATAGCTTCAATTCCTAAAGTTTTAACATCTTTAGTTGTAAATACTTTAACATCCGCTTTTTGTAAATTAATTAGTTCTTCTTTATCTAAAGCTCTTGCCCCAATAATCACGGTTTTTTTGGGGTTTATATAAGTATTGGTAAAAGGTTTTAATTCTTTTTCAAAATTAGTTATACTAGCTAGAGGTAAGCCATGAATATTCCCAGTTATGGTTGTTTTAAAAGTATTATAATCTCCATGAGCATCTACCCAAACTATGCCTATATCTTGGTAATAGGAGGCACTTGCTAAAGCCGAAGCAATAGCAATAGAATGGTCGCCTCCAATAGTTATAGGTATTTTATCTTTCTTGATATTTTTTAAAATATAAGTATATATTTGGGCATTTAATTTATTGATTTCTTCTTCATTTTTATGTTTATTATTGGTTAAATCTTTAAGATAATTATTATTTTGTTCAAAATTTTGATAAGGAACCTTTAGAGTTGTTAAAATTTCTTTAGGACCTAAATGCGCTCCATTTATATGAACTCCTAAATCAGAAGAAGCCCCAATAAAAAATGCCTTCATTTTCTTCACCATTAAATATTTTATCTTAAAATCACCGTTTAATCAAGTTTTTAGTTGTAACTAAATATAATATTTGATAAAATATATAAGAAAGAAGGTTATCTTATGCAATTAAATGTAAAAGTTGGTGTCAGTAATCGTCATGTTCATTTAACTAAAGAAGTATATGACCAATTATTTGATGAAGAATTAACTTTAAAAAGAGCTTTAAATCAAAAAGATGAGTTTGCCTCTAACCAAGTTTTAACTCTTAAAAATAATGAGAAAATCATTGAAAATGTTCGGGTAATGGGGCCTTTCCGGTATTATAATCAAGTAGAAATTAGTCAAACTGATGCTCTATATTTAGATATTCATCCTCCCGTAAGAGAAAGTGGTAATTTAATAGATAGTGCATCTATTAGTCTTGTAACTAAAAAAGGGGAAGTAAATTTAAATAATGCTTGTATTTTAGCTAAAAGACATATTCATATTGGGACTAAAGAAGCTCAAGAATTAAATATAAAAGATAATCAAAAAGCTTATGTTAAACTAACTAAAAGAGGTGAAAATACTTTAGAAACTTATTTTAAAGTTAGTGATAAGGGAGTATTAGAGTTTCATGTTGATAAAGATGAAGCTAATGCCAATCTTTTAGAAAGTGGCGATATCATTGAAGTTAACTACTAGTTTTTCTATTGGCAACGTTAAAATCAAAAATCGTTTAGTTTTAGCTCCTATGGCGGGTATTTCTAATTCTAGTTTTCGCCAAATTATTAAAGAAATGGGTGTTGGTTTAATCTATGCTGAAATGGTTAGTATTAATGCTTTAGCTTTTAATAATTCTAAAACTTTAAAGATGTTAGCAATGCAAGAAAAAGAACGTCCTATTGCTCAACAAATATTTGGAAGTGATGTTGAAACTTTTGTTAAAGCGGCAAAAATCGTGGAAGAACAAATGCACCCCGATATAATTGATATTAATATGGGTTGTCCAGTTCCTAAAGTAGCTCTAAAAGCCCAAGCGGGCAGTGCTTTATTAAAAGATCCCCAAAAAATAGGGGAAATAGTTAAAGCGGTTGTTCAAAGTGTTCATACTCCCATAACTGTCAAGATTCGCAGTGGTTGGGATAATAATAGTATTAATGCTGTTGAAGTAGCTAAAATCATTGAAGCAAGTGGCGCTAAAGCCCTAACTATTCATGGTCGAACTCGCGCTCAAGACTACAGTGGTTCTGTTGATTTAGATATTATTAAAAAAGTCAAAGAAAGTGTTCATATTCCGGTTATTGGCAATGGCGATATAACTAGTTATTCTAAAGCTCAAGAAATGCTTGATTATACTGGTTGTGATGCTGTTATGATTGGAAGAGCTTCTATTGGTAATCCTTGGATTTTTCAAGAATGTTTAACTTTAAGTGCCAATAAAGAATATGTATATCCTACTTATTCGGAAAAAATTGCGATGTTAAAAAAACATTATGAATTATTAAAAAAAGATATTGGGGAAAAAAGAGCTTTATTAGAAATTAAAGTTCCCTCAATGAATTATATAAAAGGTTTACCTCAAAGTAAAATTTATAAAAATAAATTATGTCAAGTTAAAAGTGAATTAGAATTTTATCAAATATTAGATGAATATCTTCTTTATTTAAAAAATTCTTAAAAATTTTTAATTTTTTTCAGCTCTTTTTTTCTTTGAGATTATTTGACTTTAAAGGGAATTTATGATATAATTTTCCTAGCTACAGGGGAGTATACTTTATGTTTAAATTTAATATAATATTATAGAAAAAAATAAGTGTAAAACTAATATTAATAAAATGTAAAGTTTTTACATTTATATTTGCTATTTATAACTAGGTTAGATATAATATATTTAGTAAAGGGAGAATGGTTATGAAAGATATTTTAAAAAGTTATCAAAAAGAAATAGGTGTTGTTTTAAGTGTTGTTTTCTTAATTTTAATAATCGCCTTATTAATAATTTTTGACAATTATCATGTTAATGCTTTAACTGGTAAAACTTTAGGAGATTACATCAATAGTGATACTAAGAGAGTTTACTTATCGGATTTAGATTATATGGCCGAATCTTTTGTAGAACCTGGCTATTATATTCGTAAAGATAAGAATGCTTCCAGTGGTTTAATTAAGTTAAATATTAAAGATGGTAAAGAAGTTAAGCCTAGAACTTTTATTAAAGGTGTTTCAGCTTGGGCAACTTCCAGTGTTGTTTATGATTTATCTGAAAATAATGGCAAGTTTAAATATTTTAAAGCTTATATAGGTGTTGATTTATCTCAAAGTTATTTTGATTACAATAGTGGCGTAATCTTTAAAATTTCGACATCTAATGATAAAGAAAACTGGGAACCAGTTATTACTACGGGAGCTTTAAATGCTCGTAGTGAAGCTCGGGCCATTGAAGTTGATATAAGCAATGTTAAATATTTAAAATTAGAAGCTAATAAAAATGGTGGTAACTGGTGGAGTCATTGGTATGATGATGCTATTTATGCTGATGCTAAATTAGTTACTGAAGATTATGTGGAAACAACTACTAATAATAATTTAGTTCATCCTTTAAGTTATTATGATGATTTATTAAAAAATTATTATGATAATAATACCCAAAATAGTCAAGTTGAAGATTATGAACTTTTAGCTTTACAAAGAGAATTTGTTAGTTTAGTTGGTTATGATATTTTACAAGCATATTTAAATTATGATGAATCATTTGTTGAAGCTATTGATTGGTTAATTAATGATAAAAAGATATTAGAGTTATACTTATTAGGTGGGGAACCTGATGGTAATTATGGTACATCTATTAGTGTTTTAAATAATTTATATCAAAAATATCAAAGTGATTTAAGTGATGCCCAATATGGCGATTTATATCTAAAAATGATGATTAGTTTATCATTAACCCATTCGGCCAGTGTTGGTTTATGGGTAAGTGGGGCTCCTGAAGATACAACTGATCCTAATGGTTCTGATGCTATAGAGCGTTATCAATTATATAAAGATTTATTGTTAAATGATAAATTAGATGAAGAAATATTTACTAATATTTCGGTTGAAGAAATGCGTTTTGTCATGAATAATATTATTGATGATGAAGAAATTAATTGGTTAAATGATTTAGTTAAAACCGAAGAAAGTCGGGACCCATATCATTATATAAATTATACATTAAATTATAAATATGATAAAGATGAGTATTATGATGTTAACCAAAAAGATTATTGGAGTGATACTTACCAAAATAAAAAGTTTAAAGCACCTTATAACTTTAATAATTATAATATTTATTATGGTAGTAAAAAACACCCTAAACTTTGGATAGTCTTTGAAGAAGGTGGTGTTTGTGGAGCTTTATCTAAAACTGGTTCCAACATTAATGGTGTTTATGGAGTTCCTTCGAGTGTTGTTTCGCAACCTGGTCATGCTGCTTATATTTATATGAGTTTAGATAAAGAAGGTCATAAAGTATGGAACCTTTATAATGACGTTTATGGTTGGGGTCAATCTGGTAAAACTGAAAAATTAAG
>CANQOE010000018.1 GCA_947625315.1 uncultured Bacilli bacterium
ACTTTATTAGTTCATATGTATCCATAGCAATCATTAACTCTTCATTAGTAGGTATTACATATACAGGAGTTTTAGAACTACTTAGAGAAATTAAACCTTCATGTTTATCTAAATAACTAGCAATACTTGCATTAGCTTCTTTATCAATATTAATACCTAAACAAGTTAATTTAGTTAAAACAGCTTCTCTAAATTCGCGAGCATTTTCCCCTAAACCAGCGGTAAATACTATAGCATCAACTTCCCCATTTAGTTTAACATAATATTTAGCTATGTAATCAACAATCCGATTGATAAACATATTATTAGCAAGAGGGGCTTTACTATTTCCTTTGTTCATAGCATCTTCAATATCGCGATGATCACTAAATTCTTCAGATATACCATATAAACCACTTTGTTTATTTAAAATAGTATCAACTTCACTAATGGTTTTATGGGCTTCTTGCATATAATAAGGAATTATAGAATAATCAATATCCCCACATCTAGTACCCATTATTAAACCGGCATTAGGAGTAAAGCCCATTGTTGTATCAATACTTAAAGAATCTTTAATAGCACATATAGAAGCCCCTGAACCAATATGACAACTAATTATATTAACTTTATCTTTGTGAAGTTTTTCTTGCATAACTTTAGTAATATACTTATGACTAGTTCCATGAAAACCATATTTACGTATTTTATAATCTTGATACCAACTATAAGGAACAGAATATAAATATTCTTCTTCTTTCAAAGTTTGATGGAAAGCGGTATCAAATACTCCAACCATCGGAATATCTCCCATAACTTCTTTAAAAGCTTTAATACCTACAATATTAGCCGGATTATGTAAAGGAGCTAAAGGTACTAATTCTTCTAAAGCATTTATTACTTCATCATCAATTAAAACACTTTGGTTATATTTATCTCCTCCATGGACTAAACGATGACCTACAGCATCTATTTCTTTTAAAGAACTTATAATATTTTGATCTATTAATTCTTTAATTAAGATTTCAATAGCGACTTTATGATTAGGTAAAACAGCTTCTTTCTTTATTTTGTTACCTTTAATCTTTAAAGTATAAATCCCACTTTCTAAACCAATTTTTTCAAAATTACCACTGACTAATTCTTCTTTTTCGGGTAAACTAATTAAATTAAATTTTAAAGAAGAAGAACCAGCATTAACTGTTAATATTTTCAATTTATTCACCTCTTCTTAATTATACAAAAAAAAAGATATTTTAGCTATCTTTTTTTGTTATTTTTTTGATTTTTATCTTAGAGAACGTTTTTTAGATAAATAATTAACTACTTTAGTTTTATTTAAAGATTTTAATTTAGTTTCATAATCTAAGATTTCATGATTAGCTACTCTAAATAAAGCTGCATAATTTTTACCATAAGAACTTAAAAGTTTTTCTTCAACGATTTGATAAATACGCGAAATAAAAACATTGCGTTTAATATCTTCATTGATTAAACTAGCTATATCTTTTAATTCTTCGATATCCCGAAAATTTTTATTTAAATATTCTTTATTTGAAGAACCAATAACTACGCCTAAAGAATTTAAAGTGATATCTTCATTATTATAATTATACGTAATTAATTCTTTAAACTTTAGGTCATAATTTAAAACTTTAGTTAAATTAGTTAAATCTTTAAAACGATAATCATTTAGTGATTTGCCTTCTTTAGGAGTATCGGCTAACTCTTTAAAATCATCGACTAATTTATTTACAACAAAGAAAATACTGCTTTCATCTACTCCTAAATAGCGATCACTAAATAAAAGTAATTTTTCAAATTTACTGCTTGAGACATTATTTTGCATTTTCCATTTTCCTTTCATACCTTTAATAATATATTATTCCAGGCGATAAAAAGAATTATAACAAATTTTTAATAATTTGTAAAGAGAAAATTACGATTTGGTTTCTTCAAGAATAATCGTAATAGGTCCATCATTTAAAATATTTACTTGCATATCAGCACCAAAAATACCAGTGGCAACCTTAATACTTTCTTTTAATTTTTGATTAAATAAATCATACAAAGGACTGGCTTTATCTCCTGGTAAAGCCTGGATATAAGAAGGACGATTACCTTTTTTAGAATCAGCATATAAAGTAAATTGACTAATTGATAAAATTTCCCCATTTACATCTAAAATGGATTTATTCATTACGCCATTTTCATCATCAAAGATGCGTAAATTTAAGATTTTATGAACCATTTTAGCAATAATGTCGGCATTATCTTCATAAGTAAAGCCAACAAGTAAGACTAATCCTTTATCAATTGAGCCTACAACTTGATTATTAACTGAGACACTGCTTTTTTTACTTCTTTGAACTATTACTTTCATTAATATTCCTTTCTTTTTCTATTTTTTTCTAATTAATTTAAGACTTTCTTCCTCATTTAAATTAGGAAGAGGTTCTACGGGATAACTATTATGGCCTTGACGATAAAGCATAGATGGCTCTTTACGTTTGGGAATAGTTCTTTTTGGTTTAGGATGAACTTTACAACTAGCAACAATACCGTGGCCTTTAGCTAAAGCTGGATGATATTCCATAAACATTCTCCTTTCTTTAAATATGTTTAAAATATTAACAAAATAATTAACATTTCTTTTTTTATTTTTTTCTAGTCAACTTAAGGCTTTCTTCCTCATTTAAATTAGGAAGAGGTTCTACAGGATAACTATGATGACCTTGGCGACAAAGAGTAGACGGTTCTTTATATTTTGAAATATTTTTTTTAGTTTTAGGAAGAGCTTTTCGCCCAACAATAATTTCTTTGCCTTTAGCAAAAACTGCGTGATAATTCATAATAACAGCTCCTTTCTTTTATTTTATAATATATTTAAAGTAATTACAAGTTAATTAGTATTTCTTTTAACTTCTCTAACATATTTTTGATTTTCTAAATCCCGAATAATTTTTTCTAATTCCCCTTTATCTTTAATCTTTAAAGTAACAATATAAACATAAGAAGTAAGATATTCTTTCGTATTAATAGCTTCCACATAAGCATTTCTTTTGGTAAATAAAGCTACTAAATCGGCAAGATAGTTTTTATTATTATCAGTTTCAATATTTAAATCAGTATAAAAGACAGTATCACTATTCTTATTCCAACTAGCTTTAACTAAACGCGCTTTTTTATCTAAGATATTAGGACAATCACTTTTATGAATAGTTATGCCTTGACCAATTGTAACAAAGCCCACGATATTATCACCTTTAATTGGTTGACAACATTTAGCTATATTGACAAGAATATCGCCAAAACCATCAACAATAATATCTTTTTTATAGTTTTTAGGATTACTTGTTGGATGGTTTAACTTTTCAAGTAATACATCAGATATATCTTTATCTTCTTCATTTAAAGAGATAATAAAACCTGCGGTATATCTTAAAGTTCCAATAGATAAATATATATCTTCTAAATCTTTAAGTTTTAATTCTTCACAAACTTTTTTAATGAATTCATCATTTAGAATACTAGCAAAAGGAATTTTTCGTTTACGAAGTTCGTTTTCAAAAATACTTTTACCCTTTTCAATCATCGAATTGCGGTCTAATTTATTAAAATAAGATTTAATTTTATTTTTAGCTTGGGTAGTTTTAACAAAATTTAACCAATCTTTATTAGGAGTAGCATTAGAGCTTGTTTTAATTTTAACAATATCATTAGTATGAAGTTCATAATCAAGAGGAACCATAACATCATTAACTTGAGCTCCGACAATTTTATCGCCTACTCCCGAGTGAATACGATAAGCAAAATCAACTGGCGTAGAACCTATTGGAAGTTCCATAACATCGCCTTTAGGTGTAAATACATAAATCATCTCGGCTAACATATCACTGCGAATATCTTTAGCTAAAGTTACATCATCAACACCTTCATTGGTTTCAATAATATTGCGAAATAATTCTAGTTTTTGTTCCATTAAGTTTTGGCCTTTTTTAGTTCCATGTTCTTTATAAGACCAGTGACTAGCCATACCTTTCTCGGCAAATTCATCCATTTCAAAGGTGCGGAATTGAATTTCAAATAAATTGCCATCACTGCCAAAAACGGTGGTATGTAAAGATTGATACATATTAGCTTTAGGCATAGCAATATAATCTTTAAATCTTTTTGGAATAGGACGATATTTCGCGTGAACTAAACCTAAAGCAAGATAACAATCTTCAACTTTTTCTAAAATAACTCTTAAAGCTAAAATATCATATATATCGCTCCATTTTTTACCCATAGATAGCTTATGATAGATGGAGTGAACACTTTTAACCCGACTTTTAATTTTAAATTTAAGACCAGCTTCGGTTAAAATATTAATAATACTATCTTGCATAGCATCTAAAGATTCTTTTAAAGCATCCTTACTATCATTTAATTTAGCTAAAATATCTTCATAGACATCTCTTTTAGTATAATATAAACATAAATCTTCTAATTCACTTTTAATAGCATTAATACCTAAGCGATGGGCAATAGGAATTAATACGGCTTGAGTTTCATAAGCTTTTTGTTTTTGCTTTTCCGGATCTAAGGCATAATTGGTGCGCATATTGTGTAAACGATCGGCTAGTTTAATAAATAAAACGCGAACATCAGTAGCAAGGCCGACTAAAACTTTACGTAAATACATTGCGGAGTTTTCAGTATCATCGGCTAGTTCTAGTTTATTAATTTTACTTATACATTCGACAATAGTTGCAACATCTTTGCCAAATTTTTCACTTATTTCAGGGATAGTTGTTTTATTTACGCCATTGTTGATTACTTCGTGAAGCATCGCGGCAATTATCGTAGTACTATCGACATTTAAACTATTTACAATATTGACTACATTTAAGGGATGGGTAATATAATCTTCCCCATTTAATCTTTTTTACCTTCATGAATATATAAAGCAAAGTTATAAGCTTCTTTAATTTGTTCTAATTCATTGGGGTCTTTGATATTTTCTTGAATATTTTGATATACTTCTAAAAAAGATAGAGATTTATTCATTATGAGCCTCTTTTCGATAATTAATTATTTCTTCAATTGTTAAAGCAAAGATATCTTCCACCATTTGAGCTAAATCTAAATTTGTAGAATTAACCCATTTAGCAGATTGTAAATATTGCCATAAATCTTCTATTTCGACATATTTAAAACCTGATAATTTAAATTCTTTTACTTTACTATCTAAAGCCGGTTTTAATCTATTATATAAATCATTTAAAGTTTTAAATTTTATTTCCATCATAATCAATCCTAACATAAAGAAAATTACTTCTCATATATTTATTATATACTAAAATAAATATTTTTTAAAGAGGTAAAATATGTTTAAAAATAAATTTTTAAGTGCGACATTTATTCTTTTATGTGGCGGTTTTGTTACAAAGATATTAGGGTTTATTATTCGGATTGTCTATACCAGAATGGTGGGAAGTGAAGCTATAAGTTTATATTCTTTAGTTATGCCTACTTATTCTTTACTCTTAACAATTGCCACTTTATCTTTACCGATAGTTATATCTAAACTCATTAGTGAACATAAACATCAAAGTATTAAAGTTTTAACAAATGCGACTTTTATAATAATTGTTTTAAATATTATAACTATTACAACCATATATTTAACTAAAGATTTTATTGCCATTAAGTTATTACACGAAGAACGTTGTGCTCCTCTTCTAATGGCTAGTAGTTTAACTTTTCCCTTTGTATCTTTATCAAGTATTTTAAAAGGTTATTTTTTTGGCAAGCAAAAAATGTTACCCAATACAATTTCGAATATTATTGAGCAAATTATAAGACTATTATTAATAAATATAGTTATACCTCCTTTAATTAAAATTAGTATTACGCATGCCGTGATGGGTTTAATATTGCTTTCTATTGCCACCGAGACAGCTTCGATTATAACTTTTTGTATTTTTTTACCTAAAAAGTTTGTTATTAAAAAAGAAGATTTAAAACCCGATTTAAGTACCACCAAAGATATATTAAGCATATCTCTTCCGACCGTATCTTCAAGATTAATTGGCAATATTGGTTTTTTCTTTGAACCAATTATTTTAACAAATGCCCTTTTATATGCTGGTTATTCGATGAATTATATCTTAAATGAATATGGTGCTTATAATGGTTATACGATTTCCCTTTTAACTATGCCTTCTTTTTTTATACAAGCTATATCTTCAAGTTTACTGCCCGAAATATCCCGCTTTTTTGGGTTAAAAAATTATCAAATGGTTAAAAGACGTTTTAAACAAGCTCTAATTTTATCTTTAATTGTCGGTTTAGGTTTTTCTTTTGCAATTTATTTTTTTCGCGATTTTTTACTTACTACTTTATATAATACTACAAATGGTAGCAATTACATTAAATTACTCGCTCCTTTCTTTGTTTTGTTTTATTTAGAAGGCCCTTTACAAAGTGTTTTACAAGCTTTAAATCAAGCTAAATCGTGTTTATATATTACTTTAATTGCCATAATAGTTAAATTAATTACCATGGCGATATTAGCAATTATGCATTTTGGAATGTATGCTTTAGTTATCGCCGAGATTATTGATATAATAATTATCGTTTATTTAAGTTATCGCCAAATAAAAAAGATTATTTAACGTGCTAATACTAATCTTTTTTTAATTAGAGGATATATTAAAAAATAAATAGGTAAATTAATTAAAAAGTATTTAAAGATAGATAATAGACTATATTTATTTAAAAACATTAAAAGAATAGTATAACTAACGAAGATTAAACTTAAAGAGATAAGATAACTTTTAAAGTTTATTTTTTTAATTTTAAACTTTTTATAAATAAAGAAAATAATTAATAAAAGAAAAGTATTTAGAAAATAAGTATTTAAGATAAGTAAATCTAAAACTAAAGTAATTAAAATGAATGTTGGCCAATTAACTTTTTTAATAACTAAAATATTTAAAAGAATTAGAAAAGTAGGATAATTAATTAAATAACTTAAAAGTAAATCAAATAATAAATAAATCATGGAATAACTCCTACATACTTTAAATTGTTGAGATTAGCTTTTAATTGGACTTTAATGATAGATTCTAAACCTTGAGGGTCTTTTTGAATATCTGCAACTTCCCCGATAAGAAGATTTTCTTTAATACTAGTTAAACCGGAAGTATAGATTTTATCACCAACTTGGATACTTGAGGCATCTTTAATATTTTTAACTAAAACTTGGTCATCTTTACCAGTTAATATACCATATTCATTATTTATTTTAACCGATAAATTTATTTTATTATTAGTTAATAAATATACTTCACAACTATGGGGTTGACAAGTATTTATTAAGCCTATAACCCCTTCTTCATTGACGACAATATTTTGATTATTAATATTATTTAGAGAACCTTTATCAATAGTTATTTTATCAAAAAAAGTATAGATATCTCTTAAGATAACTTTGCTAATAATTATTTTATAGTCATAATTGGTTAATTCTAAAGTTTTAGTTAAATTATGGTATTCATTTTCATAATAATTGTTTTCTAGGGCTTGATAACGGGAATTATCGAACTTGGAAAATAAATAAATGATATTATCTTTAGCTAAATAACCAATATATATTAAAATTAAAAATAAACAAAAAAATTTTTTGACCATAATGTTCACCTAAAAATATTATAGCCAAAAAATTTAATTTTATTATTTTCTCCTACTTAAGGTTTGACTTTTTTCAGTTAAATAATCTATAGCAAAATCTATGCCGGCAGTATTATATTTTTGAATTAATTCAGTTTCTAAGTTACCATCTTCTATATGTTTTAAATACTTTTGGGAATTGTAACCTAAATCATAATAAATTTCTAAATAATTTTTTAAATTTATTAAACGTTCTTTTTCTGTTACTTTAATGGTTTTTAATTCTTGTGGCTCCGCAATATTTTGGGATTTACTTTTTAGTTCAATTAATTTTTGTTGTTCGGTAATTAAGCTTTTTTTTAAATACTCTAATTCACTTTCCATACCTTGCTCTTCTTTTATGCCGCCTTTGTATGAAAGGTAATCAAATACATCAAAAAGTGATATTACAGGAGAAGCTACTGCCAAAATAATTGAAATTTCAGGAATTAAAATTTCTCCGCTCATTAAATAAAAAATAATAAACGCTAAAATAGCCGCGGTAAGACAAGCTAAAAAATGAACAGGAATAAAACGTATGCTTCTTTTCTTTTTACTATTAGCCAATTTTTCTTCTAATTCTTTAATTTTAGTTTCAATTGTTTCGATAACATTTTCTTGACTTAAAATAGCATCTAAATTAGTGCAATTATCGACTATTTTTTGTTCACCATTGTCACTACTAATAACTACTTTATTATTTATATAAGTATATTCTTTATTCATAAAATTCCTCTTTTCAAAAGTATATTTTACTATAAAGCTTTAAAATTGTCAACATTTCTGGAGCTTCTATTTAACTAATATATATTAAAATTAAAAACAAACTAAAAAAAATTTTTTGACCATAATTTCACGTAAAAATATTATAGCCAAAAAATTTAATTTTATTATTTTCTCCTACTTAAGGTTTGACTTTTTTCAGTTAAATAATCTTTAGCTAAATCAATGCCCACAGCATCATAGCTTTGATTTAATTTAGTTTCTAAGTTACCATTTTCTAAATATTTTAAATACTTTTGCGAATTGTAACCTAAATCATAATAAAGTTCTAAATAATTTTTTAAATTTACTAATCTTTCTCTTTCGGTTACTTTAATAGTTTTTAATTCTTGTTGTTCAACAATTTTTTGAGATTTGCTTTTAAGTTCAGTTAATTTTTGTTGTTCGGTAATTAATTGCTTTCTTAAATATTCTAATTCACTTTCCATACCTTGCTCTTCTTTTAGTTTGTTTTTATATATAAAGTAATCAAAAACATCAAATAATGATATTATAGGAACAACTACTACTGAAATAACTAAAATGTCAAGAAGAACCGGATTCATTGGGCCAAATCTAGTATTTATTGTATCAAGAAATAGGTTTTCGCCCCATATTAAATGGAATAAAATTGGTGCTAAAATAACTGCGCTAATGGCACCTAAAAAATGAACAGGAATAAAACGTTTAGCTCTTTTTTCTTTACAAGTAGCCATTTTTTCTTCTAATTCTTTAATTTTATTTTCAATTGTTTCGATAACATTTTCTTGAGTTAAAATAGCATCTAAATTAGTACAATTATCGACTATTTTTTGTTCGCCATTATCAGTACTTATAATTACTTTATTATTTAAATAAGTGTATTCTTTATTCATAAAAAACCCTCTTTTCGAGAGTATATTTTACCATAAAGTCTTAAAATTGTCAAATTATTTAACTAAATAGTTAGCTAAAGTTTTAAGAATGGAACTTATAATACTGGGATAATATTTTTTATCTGTAGTATTAATTAATAATTCATAGTTTTGAACTTCTCTTATATAAGCATTATTAATTTTAATAGTTTTTTTATTATAATTAATATTTTCTTCATTAAAATAGGAAGATAATAAATCAAGACAATTATCATTAGTACAAGCTCCGATTAAAAGACGATATAAACCATTATCTTCATAAATTAAACTATTAGCATAATTTAGAGCCATTTTTTTAACTTCTTCTTCACTATTATAAGTTCCTACATAAAAATAAGTAATAGTACTTTCTTTAGCAAAAGTTAAAATATTTTGGTCACTAAAATATTTTTGATAAATTAAAGATATACCTATTCCTAAAATTAATGCGACAAAAAATACTTTAAAATTTTGTTTCATAAATCTTCACCCATAATATTATCGCATAAAAGAAGCAAAATTTTTGTCGAAACAATGACCAAAGTTTAAATTTTAACCAAAAAACATAGCGGTTATAATAAAAGCAGCGATTATACCCATTAAATCGGCAAATAAACCAACTTTAAGCGCATACCTAGTTTTAGTAACACCAATACTACCAAAATATAAAGCTAAAACATAAATAGTTGTATCGGTACATCCTTGAATGGTAGAGGCTAGACGGCCAATAAAACTATCAGGGCCAAAATTAATAAATATATCATTCATAATGGCTAAAGTTGCACTGCCACTTATTGGACGTAGTAAAGCCATAGGTAAGATATCAATAGGCATATTTAATTTAGTTAAGATAGGTGTTAAAAAACTTAAAACGCCTTCTAAAAAGTGACTATCTAAAAAAATATTGACCGCGAAAACCATTGCAATTATGGTTGGGGCTATATGAAAAACCATAATTAAACCTTCTTTAGCGCCAGTTAAAAAAGTATCATAAACTTTAACGTGTTTTTTAGCCCCATAAAAGATGATAAAAAAGACAAAAATAGGAATAATTATTTGCGATAAAATTTTCATTTTTTAGCTCGCTTTCTAATATGATGGTCTAATAATAAACCTGAAATACTGGAGATAGTTGTAGCTAGAATACTCGTAATAATAATCTCTGTCGGATTTAAACTACCATGCATTATTCTTAAAGCAATAACTGTTGTAGGTATTAAAGTAACTCCGGCGGTATTTAAAACTAAAAAGGTAATCATGGCATCACTCGCCGTATCTTTTTTAGGATTATCTTTTTGGAGTTCTTCCATCGCTTTTAAACCAAAAGGCGTGGCTGCACTTCCTAAACCTAACATATTCGCGGCAATATTCGAAGCAATATAGCCTAATGCTTTATGGTCTTTTCTAATACTCGGAAATAACTTACTTAAAATAGGATTTAAGAGTTTAGAAAATTTTTCTAATAAACCTGAAGTTTCAGCAATTTTCATAATCCCAGTCCATAAGACAATTAAAGGAAGCATTTCGAGTATTAAATTAAAACCACTTTTAGCATGTGTTAAAATTCCATTGTTAATGGTACTAATATTTCCCGTGATAAGAGAATAAATAATGGCAATAAAAATTAAACTAGCCCAAATAATATTTACCATTTTTTAAACCACCTAATAAATTTCTCCCAAAAACTCAATTTTTTAGTCTTTTCTTCCGTATTTATTTTTTTAGCATAAATACTTTCACTATGAAGCATAGTATCATTTAACATTACTTGAGCTTCCCCAATTTTAATATTATCAATAACATTATCATATTTATATAAAATAATATTTACTTTTAAAGCTTTTTTTTCTTCATTAGTTACTAAAGCATAATAATCATTTTTAATATAAAAATCAACATTTTCATAATAACTATCATCGACTTTAAAAGTAGCTTTATCTAAAGTTTTAACCGCTTCATATTTATTAAAATAAGTTTCATATAAACTTTTATGGTCATTAAAATCATCAGGGTCAGTTAAAGTTACTATTACTAAATCTTTATTATCTTTAGAAGCTGTAGAAACTAAAGTTTTATGAGCAGCATCAGTATAGCCAGTTTTGCCACCTGTAGTATATTTATAGATTTGAAACATTTTGTTTTTACCTTCCCAAGTATATTTTTTTAAGTTACTACTAGCTTCATAATGGGTAGTTCCAAATATTTCTTTAAAAGTAGGATTATGCATAGCTATTCTAGTTAAAAGAGCCATATCATAAGCTGTAGAATAATTACCAATGCCATTTTCATCTAAACCATGAGGATTGACAAATTTAGTATCTTTCATACCAATAGTTTGAGCATATTCATTCATTAAATAAACAAAACTATCTACCGAACCGGCAACTGTTTTAGCAATAGCAACCGCGGAATCATTACCACTGCGAAGCATTAGGCCATATAATAAATCTTTAAGTTTTATTTCTTCCCCGACTTCTAAATAAACACTAGAACCATAAGCTTTTAATATTTCTTCGTCAGTTACAACAATTTTGTCTAAATCACTATACATAATCGTTACTAAACAAGTCATAATTTTGGTAATAGAAGCAATAAGTTGGGGTTCATGCGAGTTTAAATCATATAAAACTCTTCCCGAATTAATATCCATAACTACGGCTTTATCAGCACTTATAGCCAAACATTTAAAAGGAAATATAAAAAAACAACATAAAATAATTAAGATTTTTTTCATATTCTTTCACCTAATTAAATTTATGTTGTTTAACAATTCTTTAGAATAAACTATTTTATAGTATCTGTAAATAATTTGATTTCTTCTTCATTAGCAGAAGAGGCAAATCTTATTCCATCTTCCCAAATACCAGTATTAGTTAATTTATATAATAAGTTAGCACTTTCCCCAATAGGACTAGATGCCGATGTACAAAAAGGAATAACTAATTTATTCGTAAAATCATTACTAGATACAAAGGTATTCATAGGCCAAGCAGCCTCACCCCACCAAATAGGATAACCTAAAATAATGGTATCATAATAATCCCAATTATCTACTTGAGGATTTGTTAAGGCTAATTTTCTTAAAGAAGGATCATCATGTTCTAGATATACTCTCGAAGTGGAATTATTATAGTCTAAATCTTCAGG